>DATENQ010000384.1:0-3481 GCA_035275005.1 Pyrinomonadaceae bacterium
TTAATAGATCCACTTGTTCGCCGCGATCATGTCGTTGGCGATTCGTTGTCTCGCCTCGATCGTGTTCATCGGCTGCAGCTTCGTAAAGCGTCGCAGTGCGGCCAGTAGCGTCCGCAGTTCATCACCTTCGGACATCCCAGCCAGCGTGCTCTTGGCCCTCGACTCGATGCGTCCGACCGCGTCGTTGCAGAACACGCGCGTCATGTCGAGATAGCGTGCCGCCGCCTTTTCGTCCTGCGACGCAGCGAGCTTGCGCGCACGCAGGATCGCCGTCTCCATAGCGTAAGTGTCCATGATGATGTCCGCAATGCCCATCAGGATTTCCTGCTGGTCGCCGAGTTTCATCATGTACTTTTGCGCCGCCGTGCCAAGCGTCATCAACGCAACCTTCTTCGCGTTGGTGGCGAGCTTCTGCTCCGCGGCGAGAAGCGCGTCGTCGTCGTCAAAACTCGCCATCTGTGGCGACAACACTTCATCCATTAACGCTTGTGCGGCAGGCAGCAGCGCCAGGTTTCCACTGAGCGCGGCCTTCATCAAGCGACCCGGAATCAGCATGCGGTTGATTTCGTTCGTGCCTTCGAAGATGCGATTGATGCGCGAGTCGCGGTACGCACGCTCGGCCGGATAGTCGGCGGAATAACCATAGCCCCCATAGATCTGGACCATCTCGTCAACTACGAAATCGCAGTACTCAGAAAGCGCCACCTTGATGATCGAACACTCGGCGGCATACTCCTCGATCGCGCGCAGCCGTGCGTCCATATCATTCCCGACTTCGCTGATGCCCGCTTCGATCATGCCGAGCGTGCGATAGATCATCGACTCGCCCACCCATGTGCGAATCGCCTGTTCCGCAAGCTTGGCCTTGATGGCGCCAAACGACGAAATCGATTTGCCAAACTGGTGTCGCTCGTTCGCATAACGCACCGACTCATGGACCATCAACTTCATGCCGCCCACACACATTGCGCCGAGCTTAAAGCGACCGATGTTCAGCACGTTGAAAGCGATCTTGTGACCTTTTCCGACTTCGCCGAGCAGGTTTTCGACGGGCGTGCGCACGTCAGAGAGCACGAGCGCGGTAGTGCTCGAACCTTTAATACCCATCTTGTGTTCTTCGGCGCCGGAGGTCAGTCCCGGCTGGCGTTCGACGATAAACGCGGTGAACTTGTCGCCGTCCACTTTCGCAAACACGATGAAGATGTCGGCGAAGCCACCGTTGGTGATCCACATCTTCTCGCCGTTGAGAATGTATTCCTTGCCGTCGTCACTCAAACGCGCGGTCGCTTTCGCAGCCATCGCGTCGGAGCCCGAGCCTGCTTCGGTCAACGCGTATGCCGTGATCAACTCGCCGCTCGCGATCTTCGGCAGGTACTTGAGCTTCGCCGCTTCAGTCGCGAAATAGATGATCGGCAACAGGCCGATGCCACTCTCCGCACCGAGCGTCGTGGCAAATGATGCGCAGCGCCCGATGTTCTCGCCGATCAGCGCGCCGCTGGTCTGGTCCAGGCCGAGACCGCCGTATTCCTCGGGAATGTTGGCGCCGATCAATCCGAGCTCAGCCGCTTTGCTAACGAGCTGTCGCGCGAGTTTCCAGTCGTGCTTTTCGAGCTCGTCCTGGTGTGGCGTGACTTCGTTGTCGGTAAACTGCCGCGTGGTATCGGCAATCATGCGATGCTCTTCGGTGAAGTCTTCCGGCGTGAAGATGTCTTCCGGGTTTCGCTCCTCGATCAGAAACGCGCCACCTTTGATTAACTTTTTCTGTTCGGCTACGGCTGACATTTATTCGATCCTTTCATGAGAGTCGTTCGAGAATTCCGGCGGCGCCCATCCCGCCACCAACACACATCGTTACCATTCCATAGCGACCGTTGCGGCGCTCCAGCTCGCGCAGGATGCTGGCCGTTAACTTTGCGCCAGTGCAGCCCAGCGGATGGCCCAACGCGATTGCGCCGCCATTGACGTTCACTTTATCCGGATCCAATCCCAACGTCCTGATCACCGCCAGCGATTGCGCTGCGAACGCTTCGTTCAACTCGATCACATCGATGTCATTGAGCGACAGTCCGGCGAGTTTCAACGCTTTTGGAATCGCGAACACTGGTCCAATACCCATCTCTTCCGGCGGACAACCCGCAGTCGCATATGCAACAAATCGCGCCATCGGTTTCGCGCCTAACGCATGCGCGCGCGAATCAGACATCACGATCGCGGCTGCGGCGCCGTCAGACATCTGCGACGCGTTGCCGGCGGTGATTGTGCCTTTCACGTGAAAAGCCGGCTTGAGTTTCGCAAGACCTTCAGCTGACGTATCGCGCCTGACGCCTTCGTCCTTATCAAACACTACCTCGCGTCGTTGCTTCCTGCCCTTCTCGTCCAGATCTTCCAGCACGACGTGTAATGGCACAACCTCTTCCGCAAACTTGTTTGCATCGAGCGCGGCCGCAGCGCGCGTGTGTGAACGAAGCGCAAACTCATCCTGCTCTTCGCGCGACACCTCATACTTGCGCGCCACGTTCTCCGTCGCCAAACCCATGCTCAAATAGAAGTCGGGATAATGATCGACGAGATACGGATTGGGACGGATGATGTGACCGCCCATAGGAATCATCGACATCGTTTCCAGGCCGCCCGCGACGATCACTTCCGCGCCACCGCCCTTGATCCGATCGGCAGCCATCGCAATCGACTGCAACCCCGACGAACAAAAGCGATTGATCGTCATCGCACTCGTCTCGACCGGCAACCCGGCGCGAATCGCGGCCGCGCGCGCGACGTTCATCCCCTGCTCCGCCTCCGGCATCGCGCAACCCATGATGACGTCTTCGATCTCCGACGTTTCGAGCCCGGGAACACGCGCCACCGCTTCCCTGATCACCGTCGCACCCATCTCGTCCGGTCGCGTGGTCCGCAATGTCCCTTTCGGCGCCTTGCCCACTGCCGTTCTCACTGCTGAAACAATTACTGCATCCCTCATAAAAAATCCGCCTTTTATCCTGTAAATCCGTGGCTAGTTTCTTAACGGCTTGCCTGTCTTCAACATGTGCGCAATCCGCTCCTGCGTCTTGCGCATGCCGACCAGCGACAGGAACGCCTCGCGTTCGAGATCCAACAGATACTGTTCCGACACACGAGTCGGATGATTCAAGTCGCCACCCGTCAGGATGCGCGCCAACTGCGTTCCGATCTCCGCGTCGTGATCAGAAATATAACCCGCGCGCTTCATCTGATGAATGCCGAGTTTTAAAGTAGCGAGCGCGGGTGCCCCCAGCGCCAGAATGTCTTTGCGTTGCTGCGGCGCCACGTATCCACGCGCGGCCAACGCCAGCACTTCTTTCTTCGCATCCGCGATCAGCCGATCGGCGTTCATCGAAATAGTGTCGTCGGCTGACAGAAAGCCGAGCGATCGCGCTTCCTCAGCTGAAGTAGCCACCTTCGCGAGTGCGATCGTTTCAAATGCGCGCTTAAGAAACGGAAACGG
>DATENQ010000385.1:0-8001 GCA_035275005.1 Pyrinomonadaceae bacterium
TCGCCGGCTTCAGCTACACGTTGGGCCATGTTTCGCAGGGAAAATGTTCTTGGCCCAACGTCGCCCCGCTCCAGCTCTTCCCACGTGCACGGCGCGGATACGGGTGCGCCTGGCTTGGCGCGTACCGTGTAAGTCGCCGCATACGTGGCGCTGTAGCCGTTGCGGCCCGTGTCGACGAGAATACGGCTACCGCGATCGACCTTGTGAAACTCCTGCGTCAGGTTTTCAGGGTCACGCTGCACCATGACCTTTCCCACCACGTGCGCGAAACGCGCAACGGCACCGAAGTCAGACTTACCATCAAGCGGAACGGCAATGTGAAAACCCTTCGATCCCGAAGTCTTGATCCAGCTCGGTAGACCGAGCTCGTCCAGCAAGTCTCGCAGGTTCAATGCCGCCACGCGAAGTGTATCGAGCTCATCTTCCTGCGACGGATCGAGATCGAAGACACAAATGTCAGGGTTGTATAAGTTTGGGGTGCGCGACGGCCAAACGTGAATCGTGATGCTGTTCTGGTTCGCAAGCCACAGCAGCGAGCGCGTGTCGTTCGCGAGCGGATGATGGACCGTGCCGCCGTGCTTTGGCACCTCGACGCGCTCGAGCCACTCAGGAAATCCTTTCGATACGTCCTTTTGAAAGAAGCCGGGCGCGCCGATGCCGCGGTGATAACGCTCCATCGTAACCGGTCGTCGTCGCAGGTGCGGCAGCATCAACGGCGCAATCATCTCGTAGTACGACGCCAGCTCGCCCTTCGTGATTCCCTCACCCGGAAACAGAATTTTCTCAGGATGCGTGATCATCCGTTTGCTGACTCAACGACGGCGAGCAGACGTGGATGGCGCAGCTTGCCATGCACGGTCCACTCGATGAATCCAACTCTCACTGTGATCTTTGGTTGCACCCAATGCGCGCGCACGCGTGGCAGTCCCTTGGCTACGGTGAATGGTGGTTTCGGAATCTCGAGTTTGTCGAGTTGTTCGCGAAGGTCCAATAGCAGCTTCGTATCGAATCCGGTTCCGATCCTTCCCGCGAAAACAAAGTCGTCGTTCTTGTAGTAACCAATCAGCAGCGCGCCCAGACCGACGCGCTTGCCTTGCGGATCCGTAAAGCCGCCGATGATGAAATTCTCCGACAACTCGCATTTCATCTTGAGCCACTGCTTTGAACGCCGGTGCTCGTAGATCGAACCGCGACGCTTCGCGATGACGCCTTCCCAACCTTCTCGCTCCGCGCGCTCCCAGGGCGACGGCTCGTCGATCAAAGTCACACGATGCAGTGGCTCTTCAAACGGTAACTGCGCCAACAACTCACGACGCTCTTCGAGCGGGAGTGAGGTGACGTTGCGGCCGTCGATCCACATGATGTCAAACACGTGATATGCGATTTTGCTGCCGGGCCAGGTGATCTCGCCGTCGAGAATCAATTCGTGATGCGGAAGGCGCTCGATCGCTTGCTGGACTGCGGGAATGTTCTGCGGCAGGTGGTTGCGCGAAAACAACTGAACGTCGTTGCCTTTCTTGTAAGCCAGCAGGCGGATGCCGTCGAACTTTCGCTCGAAGATCCACTCCGGCCCGCTGAACCGCTCCTGCGTCAGAGTCGCCGCCATCGGCACGAGCCATTCCGGGAAGGAAGACATATCCACAGATTACGCAGATTGCACAGAACAGTAAATCTGCGTAATCTGCGTAATCTGTGGACACACGGATCAATCGACGGAATTTTCTGCGTGGCGCGGTAGCCACGAGCGCGACACTGATGATGGCGCACCGCGCGCTTCCTTTCGATGCGAAGCGCCATTTTGCGCCTGTTAAAGTAGATCGCAGCCGGATCATTCGCGAAGTCGTGGGGCTGAGACCTTATCGTCCGAGCGGCTTTGTCGTTGACGCGCAGCGGTTCGGAAGTAAGCTACTCGTTCACAACTACGGTCACGGTGGTGGCGGCGTGACTCTCTCGTGGGGCACTGCATCACTGGCTGTAGATCTGCTGCGAGATTTTCTAATCGCTCGCAAACGTGGGCGACCTACGCGCTTCGCGGTGCTGGGTTGCGGTGTCAGTGGACTCTCGACCGCGCGACTATTGCAACGCCGTTTCCAGAACGGGCCAGGAACCGTAACGATCTACGCGAAAGATCTGCCGCCGGACACGACGTCGAACATCGCAGGCGCGTGGTGGGCGCCAACTTCCGTCTACGAAACTGCTACACCGAAGTTTAATGAACAGTTTCGACAGGCTTCTCGCATCTCAAATCGCGCTTTTCAGTTGCTCGTCGGCGCTGAGTATGGCGTACGCTGGATCGACACATTGGAACTATCGCGTAACGAAGCACAACTCGGACGCGAACTGCCGGGCGGCAACGATCTTTATCCACAGATCGAGATACATCGCGACCCTGACAACTATTTCGGCTTTCCGTTCGTGAAGCAGTACATGTCGATGCTGATCGAGCCGTCGATCTATCTCAGCGCGTTGTTGAGAGACTTCTATATCGCGGGCGGTAGAGTGGTGGTGCAGGAGTTTAAGAGTCGCGAGCAGATCGCACGACTGCGTGAGCCGGTCGTATTCAATTGCACTGGCCTGGGCTCACGCGCGCTCTTCGACGACAAAGAGCTCACCCCAGTGCGTGGTCAACTCGAAGTCTTGCTGCCGCAGCCTGAGATCGATTACGCCTACCTGAGCAGCGGCTACATGTTCCCACGTCGCGACGGCATCATTCTCGGCGGTACGTGGGACCACGACGATTGGTCGCTCGCACCCGACCCTGAGCAAGCCACCGGAATCCTCGAAGGCCACATGGAGATCATGAAGGGTCTCAAATCCGTGTCTTAAAATACGTGTAAATCTGTGGCTAGTATCGCCAGCTCTTCAAATCCGCTCCCGGCGGGGCGCTCTTCAATATCCGCTCCACGATCTTCGGCGCGTAGAACTGGTGATACCTGAGACGTGAAGTCGCATTCGGCCTGGTATGATCGCCGTTCCAGCAATGCTCGGCGCGCGGCTCGTAATCAACCAGTCCGCCGTAATTCGGATTCTTCGTAGTCTTCAGAAAATCCTCGACCAGGTAAACCGCATTGTTGAGAAAAAAGTTGTCAGCCTCGCCGACGTAGATGTGCAACTTGCCCTCGAGCTTCGGACCGATCTTCGCCCAGTCGCGTTTGAGGATGTAACCGAGATCGTAATTCTCACGCCAGTACTCAGCCACCGAGCGATCGATTTTGCCCGTCAACTTGTCCCAGATCGGTTTTGGATAACCGTCACTGCCAACTGGTGAATACACCGCCTGCCAGATGTCCCACTGCCCACCGGAACGGCTGTTGGTCCCGAGCGCGAGCTCCATGTGGTTCATGTCTTCGACAGTCGCCGACAGCTCGCCGAGATAGTTGCGCTTACCGGGGCGCGGCATATGTTTCCATTTCGAATCCGCGTAGTAAGCATTTTCGTGCTCGTAGATATTGATGACGGTGTACGCACGGAAGTCGATGGGATCCGGGCACGCGATCCACGCGCCGTTGTACTCATCCGGATAGAAAACCTGCACCGCTATCGCTTCCCAGCCGCCGGTCGATCCGCCGTAGAGAAATCGCGCCCAGCCTTTGCCGATGCCGCGAAAGCGCTTCTCGATCTCGGGAATCAACTCGTACGTGATCGCATCGCCATATGGACCAAGGTTCGCGGAATTAACCGCGTAGGAATCGTCGTAGTACGGATTTGCGTGCTGAATCTCGATGATGATGAAGCGCGGGAAGTCTGGACCAGTCCACTCTTTGTAAAACTGGTACGCGTGCTCCTGCACGATGCGATTGTAGCCCGAGAGTTTGAAACGCGCGTTGTAATCGGGTTTGAGATTTGGATCGGGCGGCGTATCGCGAAAGCCGCCAAAGTCTGCCGGGAAGTGTCCGTGAAAGATGACGAGGGGATAACGAGCTTCCGGGTGCGCATCAAATCCTTCCGGCAGCAACACGTGCGCGCCGAGATGCATCGGGCGGCCCCAGAATTTTGTTAAGCGTTCACTCTGAATTTTGATGTGCTTGATGTACTTCGTGTCTTTCGGTGGCTCGATTGGTGGGATCACTTTATCGAGCGTGATGGGAATCGATTGCGTGCCAGAGTCGATGCGAATATGTTTCGGCGTGCTGTAGAGGTTGCCGGGCGCGCGACTCCACTGCTGGCCTTCGCCGCGATCCATCGGCAACTTCACCGTGTGACCATCGGCGCGGTTGAAAGTTTCGTAGCGATGCAGCAGTGCCTGCACCCAGTACTCGCCGGGTTTCACATCAGCAAGACTGCGCACCGGGTAACCAAAGGCGCCCTGATCCACAGTCTTCCTGTCGCCCGCTTTCCAGGTATCGACATCGATGCCGAAGACTTGCTGTGTAGTTAAGTCTTCGCTGATCTGGAGGCGCGGCTCTTCTTCGTTGTTGGTGGAGATTAAGAGGAGCAGACGGCCGTCCAGTGGCTCTTTACTCGAGCTCTCGGGATAGGAGATCTCGAAGCGGATGTTTGTGGGTTCATGTGATTTCATTTGGGCACTCGTCGACAATAAGCAGACCGCCAGCAACACGAGTTTAATAGTGATCAGTCTTTTCATTCGCTCTGTTCCTCAACGATTTGTTCACGCAAAGACGCAAAGACTGCAAAGAAGTACTATGAACTTCGAAGTTTACTTTGCGGCTTTGCGTGAAATCCACGATTAGACTTTATGATTCCACGGGTAAACCTTCAAGACGCATGATTGTCAGTGCATTAGTCGTGGGACATGGTCCCGATCGCAAGCGGTAATCGAAGACCATCCGGCCATCGCGCACTTCTTCCCGAAAGTGCTGGTTCACAACTCCCTCTATTTCGTCAGCCAGCTTGATCAACTCGAGATCGTGTGTCGCAACTAGTCCGACGGAACTGCCTTGCGCCAGTCTGCGGATATAAGATCGACTTCCAATCAATCGTTCGCGACTATTCGTGCCGCGAAAGATCTCGTCGATTAGAAACAGCACTGGCAATGGGTCATCCATTTCGGCAGCGGCGAGTAACGCCTGCAGCCGTTTCACTTCAGCATAAAAATACGAGAGCCCGTCCTGCACCGAATCACTCACCTTGATGCAAGTGAAAATTCTAAGCAGCGATGTCTGCATGTGTTCCGCGTTTACCGGCGCGCCGGCGTATGCGAGCACGAGGTTCACGCCGATCGTTCGGAGAAAAGTGCTCTTGCCCGCCATGTTGGAGCCCGTCAGAATCACGATCCGTTGGTCGTGGTCCAGGTCGAAGTCGTTGCACACTTTCGACTCGGGCTTCAGCAAAGGATGCCCAAGACCGCGAGCGATAATTCGATCCGTTTCCGCGGTTAATTCGGGAAACTCGTAATGCGGATTCAGGTAAGCGAAGTTTGCCAGCGAGTTAAGCGCTTCGAGCTCGTACCAGGCGTCCAGCCAGCGCGGCAGTTGGTGCGCGATATCAGCCTTGACCAGCTCGAGCCGGTACGTGAAATAGAAACTCCAGGGCATAAGCAGGTGGGCGAGGAACCATAGAATCGGATTGGTGCGCAGTCCGAGCGCCGCAGCCAGACGTCCCAATCGTCTCATCTCCGTCGAAGGTCGTTTACCCTTGTCGACGAACGGCGCACAAATCTCCGCCAGGCCCGGCGTGTTTTGACACTTGCGCGACTCCAGGTACGCAAACACGAGTTGGAAATGAGTCAAAGACTTTTCGAGTTCCTGTAACTCGTCCCAGGCCGTCGCGATGCGTTGTTGCTTGATAAGCATCGCGCCCATGTAAATCAGAAACATGATGGGCCAGATTTGCGGAATCAGCTTAAAGGCGCCCAGTACAATTAAGGCGATGTTCAACGTAGAGAGAATGAAGAGAAACACTACTGTCGGCAATAGCGAGTCTTTCGGCTGACTACGCTCGATCCAATCGACTAGTTTGCTTGAGTTCCAGAGACTTCGCTGGCGCGATTGGCCTGTGCTGATGCGAGCAACGGCGGAGAGTAGTTGCAGCTTGTCGCGGAACGTGTAATGGTCCTTCAGTTCATGAACCAATGCTTGCCGGCGTTTGATCAATTGCGCGTCAGGTCGAAGACTCAGCAACCACGACTTCAACCTCTCGCTGCCTTCTCGAGTGACGGCGCAATCGATTAGGCGGTGCAGTGAACGCTCGCCGGTAATGTCGAGATCAGTTTCAAACGGATGATCCTTCGAGGGGAGTGTCGCCGGATCTACGTGTGGGATTCGATTCCAGTCGAGATGGATGCGGGCGATATGGATCTGTTTGATTTCGGCGAGCAGTGAATTGCGCAGGATACTATCGCGTACCCGGTTGTGAAAGATAGTGACTACTAAAAACAATAGCGCGATTAGCGCAGCAACAAGCCACGCCATTCTGCTGCCGGCAAAACCGCAAAAGACGAGGGCCAGCAGCGCGCCGCAGACGAAGATGATTCTGCGCGCGTTCCAGTACTTACGACTGATTTCGTTAAGAACACTCTCCCGGCGCCGCAGGCGCGCGATCTGCTTGTCGAGTTGAGTTAAACGAGTCATGCTGGTGGAATAAATAGGAGATTGCCATTCAAGCGTTGATGCGTCAATTGCACGCCGCGTCCTGCAATTCGAACGTCGGGCGGCCACGGAGTGCCGCCCCTACAAAATTGCAAGTGAGGCGTTCATGTTCATACGCAAGGGTGCGTGGGGCAGTCGCTGTCGTGGAGGGCGGGGGTGGCGGTGTGGTCGCGGCCGAAGGTTGTGATTAGGACCACGGAGCCGACGACGATCGCGGCGGCTAACATCATTTTTGAAGTAAGTGGCTCGTTTGCAATCAGCCAACCCAGTAACACGGCCACAACCGGATTCACATACGCGTAGGTTGCCGCACTCGCTGTAGAGACCTTGTTCAGCAACCAACTGTAAGCAGTGAACCCAACGAGCGAACCAAACAACATCAGGTAAACAAACGCGCCGATCGAAACCCACGAAGCGTTATCGAGATTCAGGCGTTTGAAGTCGCCCGCCACCAGCGCCAACAACATCAGCAAACTGCCACCGGCGAGCATCTGCATTCCTGAAGCCATCGACGTCATCGCCCTGATCGGACGCCGACTCGAATAGACAGAACCCGCGGCCCACGCAAAACCTGCGAGGACCACCACACCGGCGCCGATCAAACTCAGTCGTGATCCTTGAGAGCCATGCGACCCATGGCTCAAGCCGTCACTCACCAACAGCGTCACGCCTGCCAATCCGATCATCACGCCAAGCAATACTTTGCCGTTGGGTCGCTTGTGAGTAAGTCCCCAGTTCAAGATCACTACCCACAACGGCTCCGTCGCAACAAGCAACGCAGCCAAACTTGAAGCGATATACTTCTCAGCCCACGTCACGCCACCATTTCCACAGAGCAACAGCAGTCCACCAATGATGAAAGCCTTTGGCCATTGCGCGAGTGCAGGACGAAGCTTCTCGCCATTGAATGCGGCCCACGCGAAAAGGATGGCTCCGGCAGTCATGAACCGCGTTCCAGCCATCAGGAACCCAGGCAGTGTTTCAATCGCCAGGCGAATTCCGAGATAAGTTGAACCCCAGATTATGTAGACGGCGGCAAACGCGAGGACTATAAGTACCCGAGAAGGTCTGGCTGTTGGCATCCAGGCAGTTTAGCCACAAAAAGACAAAAGGCACAAAATGAAGTTTGACTTAACTCACTTTGTGCCTTTTGTGCTTTTTTGTGGCTTTAATTAAGGCCGGTCGCGCGGTTTGTCTTTTGGCCGTTGTTGGTTGTCGTTGCGGGGCGGCGGGCGCTGATCCTTCCGGTCATTTGTAACAACTTTCACCGGTTCCTTCGGCGGCCGCTTGTCCTGATCCCTTTTTTGGGCAAACGCTCCAACCGAGACTGTCCCCAGCATCGCTATGACCAACAATTCTCGGAATAGCTTAATCATTTTGAGCCTTTTCTCCTCATGCTATTTATCGCGCAGGAGGGAGAAAGAGATGCGCCGACAGGGGAGGCAGCAAGATA
>DATENQ010000386.1:0-14101 GCA_035275005.1 Pyrinomonadaceae bacterium
AGTCTGTTAATCTTCTATTAAGGTGGGCCTGCGTATACTCGTTGGACCGAGTATGTTGAAACAACGACGACCGCGGGCAGTCCCCCTATTGGTACTGTTCGTATTGGTCCATCTTGCTGCGCACGCGCAGACTCAGACCGCTAATCCACTCACACTCGATGAAGCGTTGCGACTCGCAAACGCGCAGGCATCGACATACCAGAGCGCTGTCCTGAACGAGCGCATTGCCGCGGAAGATGTGAAACAAGCTCGGGCGGCTTTCCTCCCCAGGGTTAGCGCTCCGCTCTCATACCTCTACACATCACCCGCACAGGGATTGCCACCAGGAGAGCCGCGCGCTCCAAGTTTCATCGCCGCCGACGCGATCGGCGCCTATGAAGCTTTCGCCAGTGTCTCGGGAGATTTCGACATCGCGGGAAAACTGCGTGCAACGCTGGCCCGAAACCGGGCTTTACTCGCCGCCGCCCATGCCGGAACGGACGTCGCAAAACGCGCATTGGCCCAGGCAGTGGTGGAAGCCTGGTACGGACTCGCGCTGGCAAACGCTCAACACCGGGCTGCCGAGGAAAACCTTGCTGCGGCGGAAGAGTTTGAACGGATCACATCTTTGCTTTTGACCGGCGGCGAAGTTGCTGCAGTCGATCTGACCCGCGCACAACTGCAAACACTCGCACGTCGCGACGAACTCGAACGCGCCAGAGTAAATGAGTTGGTAGCCGCCGGCGCTTTGCGCGTGCTCGTCGGCTACGAATCTGAACGACCAATCAGCACAACCGACCTGTCATTGGCGCTGCCGACGAGCTCTGAATATCTAATGTTCAAAGCCGAGGATGTTTCTCGCAGACCGGAACTCATTCAATTCGATCAGGAGTTGCGCGCAGCCAGGCAGGAGATCACCATCGCCAAAGCCGATCGGCTTCCTTCACTTTCCTACTCGATAAATGGCGGCTTCAACAGTGACTCGTTAAGAGAACCACGTCTCCACCAACACACTGGTGTGTCCGCGGGCTTCAGCTTGAACATTCCAATCTTTGACTGGGGCGCGACTCGAAGTCGTGAAAATCAGGCCCGACTCCGTGCTGAGTTAATTGAAAACGAAAGAACTCTCGCGCTGCGCGGATTTACTCAACAGTTCTATGCGGCACGTGCCCAGGCCGCCAGCGCGGAGGGGCGAATCAGGCTCGCGCGCGATGGTGTCACCAAAGCACAAGAGAACCTCGCTGCTTCGATCGCGCGTTACCGCGCCGGTGAAGCGCAAATAGTTGAAGTGATAGACGCGCAGACAACTCTAGTCGAACAAAGAAGTACGCTCTATCAAGCGATTTTTGACTATCAAACAGCTCTATCGCGACTGAGACAAGCAACCGGCCAGTGACAAATATGGAGCGAGACCCAAACGAAATCGGAGAAGAGCACAACGACGTCGAGTTACCACGAGTTCGTCGCAGGAATCTGATCATCGGTACCGCCGCAGTTGGCCTGGTTGTTTTGGCGGCGCTCATCCTCATCGTTTGGCTCTGGAGAAGATCCGGAGCCGAAACTGAAGCTGAAGTAACGCCGGTCGTGTCAGTCAAGGTTGTTACGGCCGAAAGAGGCGAGATTGCTGCTCAGTATTCCGCCGTCGGCACTATTTGGCCGCGCGAAAAGGCCGACGTCGCCTCGAAGATCAGCGCGCAAATCAAGCAGATGGCACTGCTGAAGAACAAGCTGGTCCATGCTGGTGAAGTTATCGCCGTACTCGAGTCACGCGATCTTCAGGCCCAACGAGCCGAGGCTGTCGCGGCGTTGAATGAAGCACGCGCGAATGAGCGCAGCCTTGTTACAGGGACCATTCCAAAGACAAACGCTGAGGATCAAAAAGCGCTAACTGATGCGCGAGCGAAGGTCAACACCGCGCGCGCTACCTACGAACGGCGCAAAACACTCTTCGAAAGAGGCGGCATCTCAAAAAAGGACCTCGAAGCTTCTCAACTCGAGCTCACCACAGCTGAAGATGAGTTGCGGTTGCAGGAACAGACTATCGCTTTGCGTTCGCGATCTCTCAATCCAAACGATCGAGCTCTGGCAGCGGCTCAAACCGCGCAGGCCCAACAGCGCGTCGCCACGCTTGATGCGCAATTGAGCTACGCCACGATTCGCTCGCCGATCTCGGGGATCGTTACCGATCAGTTCCAGTACGAAGGTGAATTCGCATCCGCCGGAGGAAAGCTCGTAACCATCGCCGACACGAGTACCGTAATCGTGAAAGCCCCATTCCCCGACACCGCTGTCGCTGAACTAAAAACCGGCGATCCGGCGACAGTACTTCCCACCGACAACTCCGCTGAAGAAATGCATAGCCAGATTACGCTGCTAAGCCGCTCGAGCGATCCGGCCAATCGCACGGTTGAAGTCTGGGTGACACTCGGCAATGGCGAAGGAAAGCTGAGGTCTAATGGCGCGGCTCAAGTCACCGTTTTTGCTAATTCGAAGAACGACGCCATCGTCCTGCCTGCCTCAGCCGTCACACTTGAAGCAAGCAATGCCACGGAAGGAACTGTGATGGTTGTGGATCACGACAACCTCGCCCATGAAATAAAAGTCACGACGGGCATTCGCACCGCCGACAAGATCGAAATCGTCGAAGGGTTGAAAGGCGGCGAAACGGTTGTTGTTGAAGGTAACTACGCTTTGCCTGACGGAACGAAGGTTGAAATCGCCACTGAAGACAAGGAGGAGGACGGCGAGAAGAAGGAAGAGAAATGAGCTTCGCGAGCATCGTTTCACGTCAGGCTCGGGCGATTGTCGTCATCGTAGTTCTGCTCTGCGCGGCCGGTTTGTACGCTGCCTGGCGACTTCCAATATCAGTTTTTCCTCAAACAGATTTTCCGCGGATCGTGATCATCGTCGATAACGGAGAAGCGCCCGCATCACAAACCCTCGTCTCCGTCACACGCCCCATCGAAGAAGCGATGAACGGAATTCCCGGCATCGCGAGGATCAAGTCAAAGACCGCGCGCGGCTCCGCCGAAATCAATCTTTATTTTGACTGGCACGGCAACATCATCCAGGAGTTGCAACTCGTCCAGGCCCGCATGTCGCAACTACTGTCGACGCTGCCTCCCACGGCCGAGATACGGAACATCGAACGACTGACCTTCGCTGTATTTCCTGTTACGGGCTACAGCCTCACCTCAGATAAGCGCGACCAGGCGACGCTCACTGATCTTGCGAATTACGTTGTTAGACCACAGCTTGCTCGTTTACCCGGAGTGGCGATTGTTGGCGTCGCGGGCGGCAAGACGAGGGAATTCCACGTCACGATCGATCCTGAGAAATTGACGGCTCACAATGTCTCCGCGCAACAAGTCGCTGAAGCGATCCGCAATTCGAACATCATCGTCTCGCCCGGCTTGATCGAAGAAAATCACCAACTCGAGCTCGCACTGATCAGTGGTCAGGCAAAGAGGCCGGACGAACTCAACAACATCGTCGTGGCCACTATAAACAATGCGCCTGTTCTGGTGTCCGACGTAGCCACGGTCGCAGCAGGCGTAGAACCGCAATACACGATCGTCACTGCCGACGGACATCCCGCGGCACTCGTGAACATCAATCGACAGCCGGACGCAAACACCGTCGCGGTCGCTGATGCAGTAAAGACAGCACTGCGTGAGATGCGCGGGCAGATCCCCAAAGACGTGCGCGTGGCGGCTTATTACGATCAGTCGCTTTTAGTGCGCGAGTCGATCAACTCGGTGAGAGATTCGATCCTTGTCGGGCTCTTGCTTTCGGTAGTGATTCTTTACGCATTTCTGCGCAATTGGGGCACGACATTCGTTGCGATTCTCGTAATTCCGGTAACAGTGCTGGTCACGTTTCTCGCAATGTGGCTGGCGCGACTGAGTTTTGATCTGATGACACTCGGAGGAGTCGCGGCAGCGATCGGTCTCGTGATCGATGATGCGATCGTCGTGGTAGAGAATATCTACACGCACATGGCGCGCGGCCAGTCACGTCGTGAAGCGGTTCAAAGCGCTGTTTCCGAGATCACGGTTCCCATCATTGGTTCGACGATAACACCCGTGGTGGTCTTTCTTCCTTTGACACTGCTGACAGGTGTAACAGGCGTCTTCTTTCGTTCCCTCGCGCTGACGATGTCGGTTGCGTTACTCACTTCTTTGGTCCTGGCGCTTGCGTTTACCCCGGTTCTCGCTGAACGATTCGTGAAAGCTAAAGCTGGTGACGAAGAAGCTCAAGGCAGATTTCTGGGCGCGATCATACGACGCTATGAATCGCTACTCGGCATGGCGCTGGATAATCGCTCCCTCGTAATTCTCACGATTCTCCTGGTGCTTGCCGGATCCTTTCTTCTTTACCGCGCGCTCGGATCTGAGTTTCTTCCGGAGTTTGACGAGAGTGCTTTTGTACTCGACTACGTTGCGCCGGCAGGTTCTTCGCTCGTCGAAACCGATCGAATGTTGCAGCACGTCGAAGAGATGTTGTTGAAGACTCCCGAGGTTGAGAGTTATTCGCGACGCACCGGACTGGAAATGGGGCTCTTCGTTACCGAGCCAAATACCGGCGACTTTGCAGTGAAACTGAAGCCCGGTCACAAACGAAGTACCGAAGAGGTGATCTCGGATCTGCGCGAGCAAATCGCGGAAGCCGAACCGGCTTTGGACGTGGAGTTTGTAGGAATCCTGCCGGACGTCATTGGAGATCTTCAGGGCAATCCCGAGCCCATTGAAGTGAAGTTATTCAGCGAAGACGCTGCGGCCCTGCAGGCAACAGCAGACGAAGTTGAAGAAGTGATCAAGAAAGTTCCCGGCGTAGTCGACACCTTGAACGGCGTGACCATCAGTGGACCGGCAGTTACTTTCAACATCGATCCGCTGCGAGCGTCTCAGTTTGGAGTAACGGCAAATGACATTGCCACGACGATTACGACCGCGATGTCAGGCGATGCTTCTTCCTCGATCCTGCAACAGGACAGGTTGATCAAAGTAAGAGTTATCTTTCCGGCCGACGTGCGCACCTCGCTGGACAAGGTCAAATCCTTGCAGGTTCGTTCCTCGTCCGGACAGTTATTCCGTCTGGATCAAGTCGCGACTGTGGATATAGATAAAGGACAAGCTGAGATCGAACGCGAGAATCTGCGTCAGATAGTCGCGGTGACTGGTCGACTTGAAGGAAGTGATCTCGGAACGGCTGTTCGCCAGATTCAGGCGCAACTTGTGAAAGACGTGAAGCTGCCGCCTGGAATGACTGTTGAATATGGTGGGCTTTATCAGGAACAGCAGTCGAGCTTTGGAGAGCTGGCGACGGCTCTGGTGCTCGCGGTCGTCCTGGTTTTCATCACGTTGTTGATCGAATTTCGATCGTATGCACATCCGATTGCGATCGTCACAGGCGCCGTGCTCGCGCTCAGCGGTGTTTTGCTGGCTTTATTCATCACCGGATCGACATTGAATGTGGTGTCGTTAATGGGGATGATCATGATTGTCGGTATCGTGGCGAAGAATGGGATTTTGATGCTCGATTCGGTGGAGGACCATCTCAAGGCGGGAGATACCTTGAGAGAAGCGCTCGTGCAATCGGGACGGCGCCGGTTTCGTCCCGTGTTGATGACCTCTCTCGCGGCAATGCTCGGAATGTTGCCCCTCGCCCTCGCGATCGGAGCAGGTTCAGAGCTACTGCAGCCGCTGGCGATTGCTGTGATTGGCGGCTTAACAATGGCGCTCGGGTTATCTCTAATCGTGACGCCGACTGTCTACGCCATGCTGTATCGGGAGCCACCAGCTCGGTCCGATTCGTAAAGGAGGAAGTAACTCGATGATAAGCCTTAAGACTGCTGTAGTTGCAATGTCGATTGCGATTATTCAATTACAGAGCGGCACTGGATATAAAGTCGAGACGCGCTATCCGGTTCCGGGTAACGGGGGCTTTGACTATGTAACTATAGACAGCACCGCTCGCCGACTCTATCTATCCCACGGCAACCAGGTAGACGTCGTTGATCCAGACAACGGTAAGTTCATTGGAACGATAGCCGATACACCCGGCGTTCATGGCATAGCCCTGGCCACCGAGTTCAAACACGGATTTACCAGTAATGGACGAGAGAACAAAGTCTCGATGTTTGATACCACGACCTTGCAACTCATCAGCAAGATCGACGTTGGAAAGGGACCTGATGGAATCTATTACGATCGAGATACGAAACGGATCTTTACCAACAATCACGGCTCTCACGACATCACCGCAATTGATGCTAAGACTGGGACAGTCATCGGCACCTTGAACGTAAAAGGCGACGGTGAATCGGCAGTTGTTGCTGACGGTCTTGTATACGTCAATCTGGAAGATACAAACGAAGTAGTAACTTTTGATCCGAAGTCACTTCAGGTAAAAAACCGGTTTCCGATTGGTGTTGCCAAAACGCCTACTGGCCTTGCCTACGATCCAAAGACTAAACGCCTGTTTATTGGCTGCCGAAACGAACCAAAGATGGTAGTTATGGATGCTGCTTCCGGAAAGGTGATTACCAGCTTTCCCATCGGGCGAGGCGTTGACTTCGCCGGTTTCGACCCGCAGGCAAAGCTGATCTTTTTTTCCTGCGGCGAAGGCATCTTAAACATTTTTCGTGAGAAGTCTGCCAACGATTATGAAGATGCAGGATCGGTGAACACACAACCGAGCGCTCGAACAATGGCATTTGATCCAAAGACGAAGAAGATATTTCTGAGCGCGGCGGAGATTGTTGAGTCACCGGCAACAACGCCCGGTGGCAGACCTCAACGCAGCGTTAAACCCGGATCGTTCGTTGTGGTAGTGGTTGGCAAGAGCCAGGGATAGAAAGAAGACCAACATGCGGAGAAACAGAAGATCGCTTTGCCCCTTCGGCATGGCCACGCTTGTGATTATCTTATCGATCGGATCTGCGGTGCGCGGGCAAGTAATCCCGAAACCATCACCAATACCGGCAGCCACACCGGCACCATCGCTCGAAAGGCAATTCTTCAAAAACATCTTGCGCGATCAGAAGGCAATCTGGACCACGCCATTGAGTCTTCATAAGCAGGATGCGAAATGGATGATCCCGGCAGGCATTGGCACGATGGCTTTATTCACAACTGATCGAATTACCGGAGACGAGATTGCCGAATTCGATCATCTGTCAACAGCCAGTCGCATACTCAGTTATCCAGGATCGACTTATGGTGTTGCCGCAGCTGCGACCTCCTTCTATCTTATCGGGCGCAGGAAACATGACGAACGCGCCCGCGAAACCGGAATTCTTATTGCCGAAGGAGCCATTGATAGCGTCATCGTCGTCCGTGCCCTCCAGGTCACGACTCAGCGAGGTCGACCGAAAACCGGAAGGGAACGAAGTGAATTCTTCGATGGCGGCAGCTCGTTTCCGTCCGGCCACAGTGCTCAGGCATGGTCCATGGCTACCATCATTGCAAACGAATACCATGACAACCGCGCGGTTCAAATTGCTGCGTATGGCATTGCATCCGCGGTCAGTGTGGCGCGATTTACCGGCGGAAAACATTACATCTCTGATGTAGTGGTTGGCAGTGCATTGGGATACGGAATTGGTAAATACGTTTACAGTGCGCATCACCGCGAGGGCGGTCAGTCGGACGACAGTGCATCCCGATGGCCGGCTATCTCTCCGGAATTCAGTCGCGGCGCTCGCCAATATGGAATTGCCTTGACATGGAGGTTTTGAATTGTCGGAAGTAAGATTGATCCAGCTTTGCGCGAGAAGTCATTCGCGGTGCGTATGGTTGCGGCTTCGCTGCCGGATGTCAGATATCGTCTGAAGAATCAAGAGCCGACCCAAGTTCAGGATCAGCCTTAATCTTGAATACGGTATCTCACACCGCGAAGCCGCAACCGTACGCGCTCGCGAATGACTTTTGTGTGAGTCCAATCAATCTATTGATCGATTGATCTCGGTTTATGTTTCATTCGGTTCGTACAAGACTGACCCTTTGGTACGCGGGCGTATTGGCTCTCTCGCTGATTGCCTTTGCCCTTCTGATCTACTACGCCGCCGCCGCGTCTTTCCATAAGCGCCAGGACGAATCACTTCTCTCAACGGCGCAGACCGTGGCCAGCGCGTACGTCGAAGAGTTTGAAGAACAAAAATCCTTAACCCGGGCCAGCCAGGTCGTACTCGCGGAGTTAGCCTTCCCGAACCGTTACGTTCAGGTAACTGACAACAACGGACTATCGATGGCGTCAACCATGAATCTTTCCAGCGGGCCTGGCCCAATCCCGTCAGCCGCGCTCATTCAAGCAAAGCAGCAAAACTCGAGCGTCGCGAGTTTGAACGGCTGGCGAGTGGCTATCGTACCGCTCGCGTCCAACCAGGACTGGGGCTTTGCGACAGTCGCTGAGCCTTTGAGCGTCATCGACGACGGCTTGCGGACCTTGCGTCGCGATTTTTTTGCCGGAGTACCGATCGTTTTGCTGTTAGCTTCAGCCGGTGGCTACTTTCTCGCGCGCAAGAGTTTGTCGCCGATAGCCTCTATGAACCGGCAAACAAAACGAATTTCTGCCGGAAGCTTGTCGTCTCGTCTAGACGTAACAAATCCTCGCGACGAGCTCGGTGGGCTGGCAATTACCATCAACGACTTGCTTACCCGGCTTGAGAATTCGTTCAAGGAACAGCAACGATTTATTGCGGATGCCTCTCACGAATTACGAACGCCACTCGCCGTCCTGCGCGGCGAAACCGAAGTCGCGCTCAATAAGGCTCGAACAGTCGAGGAGTACCAGGTTTCGTTGTCGCTAATCAAAGACGAAGCCGAGCAGCTTTCGCGAATCGTTGAAGACTTATTCATACTCGCGCGACAACCGTTGGACTCGCCTCAGTCGTTGGCTAAAGAGCCGGTGTTATTAAACGATGCTGTGAGAGATTGCGCGCGCGCAGCACAAGTGCTCGCAAGTCGTAAGGGTGTACGTCTCGAGACCGAGAATGATCAGCAGTCGATGGTTATGCTTGGTGACGGAGAGCTAATCAAGCGGATGATTTTGAATCTGCTGGACAATGCGGTGAAATACACGCCCCGGGATGGCGAGATCAACATTTCGCTCGTCCGGCAAAACGGAAACGCAGAAATCGTCGTGCGCGATACGGGGATCGGGATTCCTAAATCCGATCAGTTACACGTATTCGATCGTTTCTACCGCGTTGACAAGGCACGTTCGCGCTCACTCGGAGGCGCCGGCCTTGGACTATCCATCGTGTCGTGGATTGTTGAGGCTCACGGCGGCAAGATCAGTGTGGAGAGCACTCCAAACCAGGGCAGCAAATTCACAGTTGAATTACCCCTGTAAATCACTAGCCAGGTTCGGAACTACTTCCGCGCCGAGTTTGATTAGCACCGCCGGCGCAACCTTGATCTTCAATCTGCGGCTCCCGCCGCCGAGAATAACCCACTCAGCTTCGATTACTCTTTGGTCCACATAGAGCGGCAGTCCTTCAGGCAGGGCAACCGCAGTAACGCCGCCGATCTGCATTCCCGTCAACTCCTTCACCTCTTCAGCCGGCGCGAACGAAGCTTTTCCAGTGTCAAGCAAACCGGCCACACGTTTATTAACATCCAGCCGCGTATGAGAGAGGACAACGCAGGCAGCATATTTCTTTGGACCACGTTTGGAAGTAACGATGATCGTATTGCACGTCTGCTCAGGCGGATAGCCATACTTTGCGCAGAAGACTTCTGTATCGGAAAACTCCGGATCTATCTCGATGACTTCATAACTCACGCCCGTTCGCTCCAGTGCACTTATGATTTTCTTTTCCAGGCTCGACATGATTAACCGTTACAGACCATCAGGTAACGAAGGGCATTTTCAAGAGACCAGTTAGTGTCTGCCGCTCCTTATCGTCGAAGCCGTCGAGACCATAATTGAGCCTGCGAAAATCAATTGAGCTCGTATATGTGCCGAAGAGTTTGTCCCAGAGAGAAAAGATATTGGAATAGTTTGAATCCGTTTCTTGCTGGTCGCGCGAATGATGCACCTTGTGCATGTTTGGCGTGACTACCAACAGCCGCAACAAGCGATCGACTCGCGAGTTGAGTCTGATGTTGGCATGCTCCAGTTCCGCATTAAGTCCCGAGAGGAGCAAGTACACCACGACGATCCAGAGCGGGATTCCGAACACGAGGATCGCTATTAACTGCCAGAGGATTCGCCAAACGGTTTCGCCCGGGTGTTGACGAAAAGCAGTCGTTACATCAACTGCGTTCTCGGAATGATGGACACGATGGAACTGCCAGCCAAGCCACAATTTGTGCAACAAAACGTTCGCGAGGTAGGCAAAGAGATCTAACGCCAAAACACCAAATGTGATCTGAGCCCAGGATGGGAGGCCCAGAAAGGCAAAGAGCCCGATGCCGTTACGAACAGAGAAGCCGGCCAGATAAGCTGAGGAAAACGAGAGGCTCAGATTCGTGATTACAAGCAACAGCATTAACGCCACATTCGGTATTGCGTGCCGCACTCGACTATAACGAAAGCGGTAAAGCGGAATGATCGATTCCAGCGCCCAAAGAAGACCGCACAAAACAATCAGGATTACCAAGCGCATGTTTACTTTCGCCCGCCGGCCGCTTCAGCTCGGCGATTCACTTCATCCCAATTAACATTTTGCATGAAAGCATCGATGTATTTCCCGGCAGCCGCGCCGTAATCCATGTGATACGAGTGTTCGTACATATCGAGCACCAACAGCGGATAGCCCATCGGTGCGTTGTGCATGTGGTCCCAGGCCCAGTAGTTGTGAACTTCGCCGGTGTGCAGGTTGTAAGAAAGAATGGTCCAGCCCGAGCCGCCACCGAGCGCGTTGGCGGTCTTCTTAAACTCCGATTCCCACTGCTCGTAGCTTCCGAACCACTGTTTGATCAGATCGAGAGCTTTCCCACTGGCTTTACCGTCACCGCCAAGATTCGCGAAATAGTTTTCGTGCAGTACAACTGAACCTGTACGAACCAACTCCTCACGTTTCAAGTCACCGTAGATGTAAGGCGGCACATCTTTGTCCGACAGCATCGCTGCAAGCCGTTGCTCGATCGTGTTCAATGCTTTGACAGCACCGCTGTAGTTGTTTTCCCAATGCGACCGGATCAGCTTTTCAGACAAGCCTTTGAGCTTTGCCGGATCGAACGGTAGCGGTTTCGGCGTGTGTTGTCCCTGGAAGGCTTTAGGTACAGATCCAGTGGTTTGCGCACCGGCTTCGTCGGGACGTAAAAACCCTGCAAGCGCTAGACTCGCGCTACCGCTTGCCAATGTCGAAATTACTTTTCGGCGTGATATTGTTTTCATCGACTCCTCCTAACTGGCGTAACGTTCTTCTACAGTCATGATAAATACCACCGTTCCAATCAGTCCGATCAGTCCGGCGGTAACGAACGGAACTTGCGGCGCAATCTTCCATAGCAATCCGCCGATCGCGGCCGCGGGAGTGATCGAAAGACTACGAACGAGATAGTAAAGTCCAACGGATCTGGCGCGAATGTTGTCGTGGGCCAGATCGACGATCATCGCCTTTCTTGAAGGCTCGCCAATCTCTCGCAGACCGCCGATCACATAAGCAACTATCAACCAGGCAAAATTTGAGGCGAAAACAATTGCGACGGGAAAGAGCGCGAAACTCAGAAATGTCACGAG
The DNA here is from genome assembly GCA_035275005.1 of Pyrinomonadaceae bacterium. Lineage (GTDB taxonomy): Bacteria > Acidobacteriota > Blastocatellia > Pyrinomonadales > Pyrinomonadaceae > PSRF01. Next base: position 11,674 of record DATENQ010000386.1, read on the forward strand.
CACGAAAGGCTTGCGTCCGATCCGATCTGCAATCCTTCCCGCGGGAATGTAAACGACGATCGATGTGATCATCTGGACGGCGATCAAAGTGGCGTAAGCCGCAACACTGACGCCGTGAATATTCGTCACGTAGAGAATGGCCAGCACGCCGGTCATGCCCTCGCAGGTTCTGATGATGATATCTGAGATCAGCAGTCGCTTTAGTACACGATGAAAGGAGCGCCAAACACCACGCATGTTGATCGAGTGTGGCTGCTGGTTATGAGTTCTGATTTTGAGTGTGAGCACGAGCGTCACCGCTGCTAAAGCCAGTGTGATCAGCAGACCAACGTGCACGCCGTTGATCAAACCGATGGAGGCGATCAGAGTTCCACCCAGGAGCGGTGCGATCACGATAGGCACGCGTTTCAATATCGATTGCAGAGTAAAGCCCATTGCCCGGCGTTCGCGGGGCAGGGAATCGCCGATGACAGCGAAGATTGCGGGAGACGCCATGCTTTGCCACGCCATCGCGAGGGCGAGACCGGCAAATAAAAAAGGCCACGAAGTACTGAAGAGGTAAACGAGATAGCCGAGAGAGGCAAGTGTAATAAAGATCAGGAAGGCCCGGCGCCGGCCAAAACGATCAGCAACAAAACCTCCGGGATACTGATAGCAGGCGTCGAAAAAATCCTCTGCCGTGCCGAAGAGACCGATGATTGGCGTAGTAGCACCGAGCGCTTCAAGATACTTGGGTAGAAACTTTTTCCATAACTCTTCACCAAAGCCGATAAGGAAGACTGCCGCTGACGCAATCGTGACGTTGTGTTCGAGACTGAGGTAGTCAGCAACGCGCACGCGCCAACCGGTATTGGCTTGTACCGCGTTACTACTTTTTAGACTTTGGTCCATTTCGTTTCGTCTTGCTCAGCAACGCATGAAGGCCATCAAAAACAACGCCGGTCTGCTGTAGTAACTTACGATCGTCGCGCAGCACCGTACTGAGTCCGTCGATGATCGCGTTCAGTCCCGCGACCTCGAGACGGTGAAACTTGTCGTCTTTCAAATCGATGTCGTGAACGATCTCAGCGATTTCGCGCAGGCCCTTATTTTCAGTGAGTCCAAACCGCTTCAGCATCGTCTCGAAGGTGCAGTCTTCGCCGTGATGAGTGAACTCAGCGCCAAACATGTCAAAGGGAATCGCGCCGTCAATCGTTTCGCCTTCGGAAACGAAATAGAAGCGCGGGCGCTTATCGATGAACTGTTTGATAAGCCAGGCCGAGGCCAGCCGATCGATGTGAAGATTGCGGCGGGTCACCCAGCGTTGACCTTGATACTTTGCGACGTCGAGTTTTCCACGTTTGGTTTCTGACGAAGATGTGTTTGCTTTCGGCCCCTGGGCTGCTCGAAGTTCTTTTTGACAACGAGTGAAAGCAGCGAAAGCCGCAGCCCGACCCGTCGCCTCAAAGAAGTCATTGCCTGAGATGCGTTCTAACTCACCGTGTAGTCTGTCGATCTCGTTTTCATGCGCCGCTAGTCTGCCGGCGGACAAGTGTTTGCCGCGAATTGCTCCTGTTAAGCCGTCGAATTCCGCCGCAATCACCGCGAACTCATCATCACGCGCTTTACGGAACGTCGCGATAATCTCCCGATCGGTCGCACCCTCCACTGAAGCAGCCCTGAAGACCGAGGCTTCACCTCCGGCCGACTCGATCTCCTGCTTCAACCATTGAAAATCTTCGTAGGTCTTTTCGGTTGCGGGTAGCACGTAGACCGAGTTCTTGATCGCCACCGCGCCGAGCTTTTGCAGTTTGCGCCAGATCCTCACGCGCAGGTTTGTCGGTTTGGGCGGCAACTGGTGAATCAGTAAGACCCATTCTGGTGTTGAGGCTGTGTTCCGGCTTGGCATAAAGTAACTTGAGCCACAGTGTAACGAGTGTTACTTCTTTAATCAAGGTTCGGCAAACCGGCATCAGTGCTCATAAATGAGATGACTGCACGTCCGGTTCGAGGCGTGTTATATTCAAAGCACCTAATAGACTGGTTCGGAATGGTCAGACGGTTTGCCATAATTACTTTGCTTGGAGCGGCGCTCCTCTTTAGTCAGGGTAGCAGTGTCGTATTGGCAGCCTTGTGCCCGCATCTGGAGACTTCGAAACCCGTCTGTGATATGTCTGAGGCGCAGTCGGAGATGGACCATTCACAGACAGCCCATCTCGACTCAAGTGAAGCCATTGGACATGGAGATGAGCCTTGTCCGCATTGCGCGATACATTCGCGGTTGGATTCGAGCTCGGTAATGGTCCGAAGCGCAGACGGCGTGAAGCGATCGGCAGTTCTTGATATTCCCGATAGCGTCGCAGTTGTTACGCCCGTCACACCGGTTAGCATCGCGCTACTGACACCAAGGGATCACGGTCCACCTGGCGGAGCCGGCAGGCCCAGGCAC
>DATENQ010000387.1:0-13407 GCA_035275005.1 Pyrinomonadaceae bacterium
TACGATCTCGGTGTTCGATACATGTCGCCTGCGTGGAGTGTGAGTACGAGCTGGGCGGGATCGTCAGGTGACGACGTCGGCGCCACGCGGGGGCTTAACGAGTTTGGAAAGAACGTCGTGCGCGAGATGAACCGGCTGGGGATGATGGTCGATGTTTCGCATGTTTCTGATCCGACTTTCTGGGACATTGTTAATACTTCGAAGGCACCCGTGATTGCGACACACTCCGCGTGTCGAGCGATTGCAGACGTACCGCGAAATTTAACTGACGACATGATCCGGGCGCTGGCGAAGACTGGCGGAGTCGTGAACGTGATCTTTTATCCAGAACATCTCGAACCCGGTTGGAGTCAGAAGAAGAAGCAGGTTGACGCGGAGATTGCGACGATGGTCCAGGAAGCGTCGGCGTCCGAGCCGGGCGATGCGGTGCACAAGAAGATGGCGCGCGATCGAGTAAGGCAACGCGAGTACACGCGTCGCCTGCCGCCGGTGAAGGTCTCACGGATCGTGGACCATATCGATCACATCGTGCAGCTGGTCGGTGTGGACCATGTAGGTATTGGATCTGATTTTGATGGAGTGCAGATCACGACCGCGGATCTGGCCACGGTGGCTGAGTTGCCAAACCTCACTAAAGAGCTCTTGCGACGTGGCTACACGGAGAGTGACGTCGATAAGATACTTGGCGGAAATATGTTGCGAGTGATGGAGTCGCTCGTTAAATAAAGGGGAGGTCTCACGCAAAGGCGCAAAGACTGCAAAGGAAGGCGCAAAGAAGTTTGAAGAGTCTCTTTGCTGTCCTTGCGTCTTTGCGTGAAACTAATCGTAAAGATAATGCAAAAGATCGGATTTCATGCGCCCATTAAGGGTGGGGTTCATAATGCCTTGTTGGTTGCGAAGGAGACGGGTTGCAATACGGTCCAACTCTTCTCTCGCAATCCGCGCGGGTGGATGGCGAAGCCGCTGACACTCGAAGACGTTCAGCTGTTTCGAAAGACTCGCAAGCAGACAAAGATCTCGCCCGTTTTGATCCACTGCAACTATCTCGTGAATCTCGCCGCGTCTGACGATCTGATGCTGCGGAAATCGCGCGCGTCGTTTCGCGAAGAAGTTGAACGCGCACTGCTGCTCGGTGTTGATTACCTCGTGGTGCATCCGGGAAGCGCGCGTGGCGCGTGCGAAGCTGACGGCATCGCGCTGTGCGCGGCGAGTTTGCAGATCGCGTGCAAGGGATTGAAGTTTGGATCGCTACGGATTCTTTTGGAGAACACTGCCGGGCAAGGCGACTGCATCGGTCATCGCTTCGAACATCTTCAGGAAATCATCCGCATCTGCCCGAAGCTTCCACTTGGCGTCTGTCTCGACACCGCGCACGCTTTCACCGCAGGTTACGACATCCGCGAAGAAGACGGTCTCGAAGCCTTGCTGCAACGAGTGCAGAAGACAGTAAAGACAAAGAACGTGCGCGCGATCCACTTCAACGACTCGCGTGTCCCCTACAACTCGCGCGTCGATCGTCACTGGCACATCGGCGAAGGCCACATCGGCGCCGACGCGCTGCGTCGCGTCGCTCAACACCCAAAACTCAAACACGCAGCTTTCATCCTTGAAACCCCTTACGACGATCCGCTCGCTGACCTAAAGAACATCAAAATGCTTCGCTCATTCGTTTCTTAGTGCTCTGGATCGGGTAACCACAGATTACACAGATTGATTAAATAAAATCTGTGTAATCTGCGGATAAAGAATTTCATCCATCTAGACGCGCACAACTAGTTTCCCGTACAATGCCCCGCAATGATTTCGTGGCATTCACTTTTTACCCTCGTCCTAACGGTGCCGCTTCTGCGCCGCGCCTAGCGCGTGTTTGTCGGAGCGGCGACTCCAAACTCAAAAATTACTCACAATAGCCGAAAAGCTAAGTACAGCTTTGTGCGGCTCGCTGAAACATGTTACGTGTATGATTGGATAACGTTATGGACGAAAAATACTTTCCCGAACAGATCGAGAATAAGTGGCAGCAACGCTGGAATGAATCGGGCGTTTTTCAGGCGCCCACTAACGATTCGCGCGAGAAATTCTATTGCCTCGAGATGTTGCCCTACCCGTCAGGCTTCCTGCACATGGGGCACGTGCGCAACTACGCGATCGGCGATGCGCTCGCCTGGTTCAAGCGCCTCCAGGGTTTCAACGTGCTGCATCCCATCGGCTGGGACAGCTTCGGCCAGCCCGCCGAACAAGCTGCCATCAAGCGCGGTGTGAATCCACGCGACTGGACCGAAGAAAACATCGCGCACATGCGCGGACAGTTGAAGCGACTCGGCATCAGTTACGACTGGTCGCGCGAGATCGCAGCGCACCGGCCTGACTACTACAAGTGGGACCAGTGGTTTTTCCTGAAAATGCTCGAACGCGGTTTGGCCTACAAGAAAGTCTCGCAGGTTAACTGGTGTCCGAAAGAGCAGACCGTGCTGTCAAACGAACAGTCGTCGGGCGGGATCTGCTGGCGCTGTGGAACGCCGGTCGAGAAGAGAGATCTGGAACAGTGGTTCCTGAAGATCACCGATTACGCGGAACAGCTCGTCGCCGACATAAAGCAGATCGAAGCCGGCTGGCCCGAGAAGGTTTTGAAGCGACAAAGTGATTGGGTGGGCCGCAGCGAAGGCGCGTATGTCGACTTCCCGGTAAAGGACAGCGACAAGAAGATTCGTGTGTTTACTACGCGCATCGACACAATCTATGGCGCGAACGCAGTTGTCATGTCGGCTGAACACCCGCTGTTGGCTGAGCTGCTCGAAGGTTCGGCGTTGAAACAGGACATCGATGCCTTTGCGCAGAAGATCAGAACGCAGCGTGCAGCCGGTCGCGAAGTCGGCGAGGAAGAGAAGGAAGGACTCAACACGGGTGTGCTCGCGATCAATCCGTTCAGCGGTGAGACCATTCCGGTGTGGGTGGCGAACTACGTCCTGATGGAGTATGGCACGGGCGCTGTGATGAGCGTTCCGGCTCACGATGATCGTGACTTCGAATTTGCACAAAAGTACTCGTTACCAATCAGGCAGGTCATAGCGCCGGTTACTCACGAGCAGTTGGACGCCGAGCCAACGCCGACTACCGCGGGCGATGCATCAGCGGAGATCAAACACTCGTTCACTGACTACGGTGTCTTGATCAATAGCGGCGACTGGGGCGGCAAACTCTCCGAAGTCGCAATGCCTGAGATGGCGGAACACGCAAAGAAAAGCGGTTTTGGTGAGGCGGCCGTGACTTATCGTATTCGTGATTGGGGTGTGTCGCGCCAACGGTTCTGGGGCGCGCCAGTGCCGATGATCTACTGCGACAAGGACGGCATGGTGCCGGTGCCTTACGATCAGCTCCCGGTGGTCCTGCCGCAAACAGCAACATTTACGGGAGCGGGCGAGTCGCCGTTGGCGGGCGTGCCGGAGTTTGTAAATACGACGTGTCCGAAGTGTCAGGGTCCCGCGCGACGCGAGACTGACACGATGGATACGTTTGTCGATTCATCCTGGTACTTCTTCCGCTACCTCGATCCGCGGAATGAGAACGAGGCATTCGACACGAGTGTCGCAAAACATTGGACACCAGTGGACCAGTACATCGGCGGTGATTCACATGCAGTGATGCACTTGATCTACACGCGCTTCTGGACCAAGTTCATGCGCGACATCGGTTTGGTCAACTTTGACGAACCGGTAAAGCGTTTGTTGACGCAGGGAATGGTGACAAACCGCATCGAGGGAACTGACGAATGGAAAGCAATGTCGAAGAGTCTCGGCAACGGAGTCGATCCGGACGAGATGATCCAGGCATTTGGCGCTGATGCGACACGATTGTTTGTGTTGTTTGCAGCGCCCGTCGAAAACGAATTGCGCTGGTCTGAGTCGGGAATCGAAGGAGCCGTGCGCTTTTTGAGACGCGTCTACACGATGATTTGGAAGTGGCAGGAGCGACTGGCAAATCCAGGTGAACGAGGGGCCGGTGAGCCCAGCGCGGAAGCGCGGACGTTACGCCGGAAGACGCACCAAACGATCGCCAAGATAACGAGCGACTTCGAACAGTTGCATTTGAACACGAGTGTCGCCGCGTTAATGGAGTTGTTCAACCAGATTTCGGATTTCAACGCCGATCCGGCGACCGCTTCGGCGGAAGATGTCTTTGCGGTGCGTGAAGCGTTGGAATCGCTGGTGATCATGCTGACGCCCTTTGCGCCTCACGTCGCGGAGGAGATGTGGGAAAGTCTGGGCCATACCGGCGGCTTGCTGAAAGAAGCGCGACGCTGGCCGGTTGCCGACCCCGAGCTCGCGCGAAGCGAAGAGCTGGAGATCCCGATCCAGGTGAACGGAAAACTCCGCTCGCGCGTGATTGCCGCGCCGGAAGTTTCCGAGGACGAGCTGCGCGCTTCGGCGCTTGCTGACGAACGCGTGCGGGCGTTGATCGACGGTCGCGAAGTCGTAAAGGTGATCGTCGTGCCGCGTCGTCTGGTAAACGTCGTCATCCGTTGATCTTATCCACAGATTACGCAAACAACAGGTAAATCCATGTTAATCTGTGTGGTCTGTGGACTTGATTAGATGAAAGAGTGTCCAACCTGCAGGCGCTGTTATCCTGACGAAACCAATCACTGTCCCCAGGATGGTGATGCAACAGCGCCGTCACTTTTGGGTGAATGCACACTTGATGCCCGCTACCTGCTCGAGCGTCGTCTCGGGCAAGGTGGCATGGGCGTCGTGTTCCAGGCGCGCCACATCTTTCTCAAAACCCGTCACGCGATAAAAGTCATTATTCCGGATCTCGTCGGCAACGATCCGAACCTCTCCACGCGTTTTCGCCAGGAAGCGCTCGCGGCCGCGGCTATACGTCATCAGAACATTATTGCCGTGACTGACTTCGGTGTGGTGCGCGGCAACATGCCTTTTCTGGTGATGGAGTTTATCGAAGGCCGATCGCTTCAGGACATTCTGACGACGGAGGGCGCGATGTCGCCGCAACGCGCGTGGGAGTTCATCAGCGCTATCGCCGCCGGTGTCAGCGCCGCACACCGGCAGGGTATCGTGCATCGCGATCTCAAGCCGCTGAACATAATGGTCCAGGACAACGTGTCGATTGCGGAAGGTGTAAAGATTCTTGACTTCGGTCTGGCGAAGATCAAATCGGGAGAGTTGCTCGGTTCGTTTGTGCAAGCACAAACGAGTGGGCTGATGGGCTCGCCGTTCTACATGGCTCCGGAACAGTGGTCCGACGAAGAGCCGGATGCACGTGCCGACATCTACAGTCTCGGCATAATTCTCTACCAGATGCTCTCCGGAGAAGTTCCTTTTAAAGGCTCGTCGATTCCGTCGATCATGAAGAAGCATCTCACGCTTCCGCCGCCGAGTTTTCAATCGATGGGAATTGCGGTGCCACCGCCGATCGAGTCTGTAGTACGGCATGCACTCGAAAAAGAAGTCTCGGCACGCATCGAGTCGATACCGGCTTTCCTGCGTGATCTACATGCGGCGGTGAATGCCGCGCCTGTTGTTGCCTCTGCGATGCGAGAGACGGTCGCGATGGATCCCAACCAGACCGTAGCTTCAATAATTCAACCTCCGATCACGCCCGCTCCCGATCTGTCAGCGACTTCCGCTCAACCTCCGATCGCACAGGAGACAAATTTCGGCGTTTCTATCGACTCGTTGCCCAGCGTTAACCGCGAGGACGAAGAACGACAGCGAAAAGAGCGCGAGCAGCAAGAGAAGCTGGAACGCATGGCCGCGCAGGCGAAGGATCTGGAAGACCGACTCGACCGACTCTCAGGCAGCATGCCGCCTGCGATGGATCCCGAGACGACACACGTGCAGGGAAGTTCCACGAACCCTCAACGGGTATCAACAGGACCACCTGCCGTTGGACCGGGCAAGCCGATGATCGTCGACTTTTCGCCGAAGCGAAAAGCGTTGCCATCATTGTTGCTCATCGGCGGTGTGGTGATGGTGCTGGTGCTCGCGGGCGTTGGTATCGGTGCGTACTTCATGTTGAGACCTCGTGCAATAGTCGACGGTCCACAGCCACGGCCGAGTCCGGCCGCATCGCCCGGGAAGAAGGCTGAGTTGGCGGCCATCGAAGGTGGCACTTTTCAGATGGGTCGTAATACTGGTCCGCTGCAAGAAACTCCGGCTCACACCGTTACGGTACAGCCGTTTCTGATGGACACTACCGAAGTCACGAACACCGAATACGCCGACTTCGTAAGAGAGATGAACCACACGCCGCCCACTCATTGGGCCGGAAATAAACCGCCGTTCGGCCAGGAGCTGTGGCCGGTGGTAAACGTATCACTCGACGATGCCACCGCGTTTGCCGCGTGGCGTTCGAAACGTGATGGCGTCACCTACCGTTTGCCGACTGAAGAAGAATGGGAGTATGCGGCGCGCAACGGCGTACAGGGTGACTTGTATCCATGGGGACCTCGTTGGCAGGACGGCGCCGCGATTCTCAAGGACGCCACTCCGTTTCCGGTCGGCTCCCGTCCAAATGGTAAGAACAAGTGGGGTGTGGTTGACTTGATTGGAAACGTTTGGGAATTGACCTCGTCCAAGGTCTCGGTATATCCCGGTAACAAGAGGGAGATTCCCAAAAGCTACCAGGATTGGATAACGATTCGCGGTGCTGGTTACATTAGCGATCCCACGAATGTCGAAGCGCCCGTGACGTCTTGCTTGCGTGATTTTGTCCCCCCTTCCACGAAGAAGACACTATTAGGGTTCCGGCTCGTGCGCAGCCCGTAACGATCCGTGCGGGATAAGTCATATAAGTCATATAGGCCTATTTTTGACAGGATTAGCTCCATCAGGCGAAGCTGATCTACAATCCAATGCAGTAATTCTTCAGTGATCCATAAGTTCTTTTTTTCGAAGCCCCAGGAGAAGTAAATCATGAGCACTAAGGCAATCCTGCGCGTGATGGTCTTGAGTCTAATGGCCGGCGCGACCGCATTTGCACAGGACGTTGGCGCAGACGTAGGCGCCGGCGCCGGAATTTTCAGGGCCAGGAATCCGGAGACGAAGAAGAGCCCCAAGACCACCGCGGGAACAAAGCCACCCAGCCGCACCGCCGGTCCGACACGTCCCACTCGCTCGAACGTCGCGGAGCGCGTCGAAGACTTGCTCGACAAAGGCAATGAAGCCCGCGACGCGCGCAGATTCACCGAAGCTGAAGATTCTTATAAGGAAGTCTTGAAACTTCAACCACGCGACGCGCGCGCCGCTTATGGTCTGGGCAACGTCTATTCCGATCAGCAGCGTTGGGCAGAGGCCGAAGCCGCTTACCGCAATTCCGTGACGTGGGCGCCTAAAGATGCAGACGCCTACATCGCCTTGAGCGTTGTGCTCGTGCAACCGAGAGTGGACGGCGATAATGCGAAGCGCTTTGCCGATGCCGAGTCGTTTGCTCGCAAGTCAGTGCAAATCGATCCGAAGAACGCGGTGGGTTGGGATCGTCTCGGCGTAGCGCTGCAGGCACGCGGTCTCGCGAACAGCGAAACTGAACATTCCTATCGCCGTGCTATTGAACTCGATCCACAGTTTGCAGTTGCGTATGCGCACCTCGCGCGCGTGCTCAACAGAATGAGTAAATACACCGAAGCGGCGCCCTTGTATGACAAAGCCATCGAACTGGCCAAAGACCCGGCGACGCTCAACCTGATCGCCGACTCACTCCAGGGCGAACAGTTGTGGCCGCAGTCGGAGCCAGTACTCAAAAAGGCGCTCGATCTCGATCGAAATAATCCGACGTCACTGCTGCTAATGGGTCGCTATTTGATCGCTTACAAGAGATACCAGGAAGCCGAGCCTTATCTGAAGTCGGCAACCGAAGTCAGTTCCCGCGCGTTTCAACCGTTCAACCTTTTGGCCCGGGCTTATCTGGGAATGGATCGGTTCAGTGATGCTGAAGCAACGTACGAGCGCGCTTCAGAACTGGCCGGAACGGGCGAGAAAAAACAGCTCGCCGGTGTTTTTGGCTTTGAAGGTGTCGGCGACGGATACTTGAAGTCGAACCAGAAAGACAAAGCTGTGCGCGCGTATCAGCGTGCACTCGAACTCGATCCGAACAATAATGGTGCTGCCCAGAAACTCGCCAGAGCTCGCGCGAACTAGGTGACCAAGATCAATCAGACTCCCGTTAAAGAGGTCCGTGTAAATGAAGAGTTGCCCTAAGTGTAATCGTACGTTCCCCGATGAAGGTCAGAAGTTCTGCACGTTTGATGGCGGACTGTTGATTGCGCCACAAACCATCGATCCGAACGCGACGATACGAGCGACATCAATCGATCTGAATGCCGCGGCGGAAAGGCCGACCAGTCGCGATCTTCCGGATCCGAATGCGACGATCATCGAGAACTACCCGGCGACGGTTGCACTGCCGCGCAATACTGGTCCAACGACTGGTCCAACCGGAACCAGTCCGAATACTTCCGATATCGTAAAACCACCCGCGGCGCCACCGCCAACGCCGCCTCCGCCACCACCGCCGCCCGTGAGCGTAACTCCACCGCCACCACCACCGCCTGCTCAGCAGTCGACACCAGCTACGGTGGAAGTGCCGGCGCCCGCGCCTTCAACGCCGTTGCCGCCGCCAGTCGCGAAGAAGAAGTCGAAGGCGCCACTCATCATCGCGGGGGTTCTTGTTTTTCTGTTGCTGAGTGGTGGAGCGCTGGCCGCTGTGTTCTTCCTGGTGGTGAAGCCGAAATTGGACGAGATGGCTGGAGATAGAAGGCCGGAGCGGCCCGCGGAGATCAGTACGCCGACTCCGACCGCTTCTGTTGAAGCGCCGTCGCCGTCGCCAACAGTTGAAGACAGTTTTGTGCCGCCTGCGGGTACGGTGCAGTTTGTAAATGCAAATGCGAATCTCGACGGAAAGTTAGCCGATCACTATTTCGACTTCTCCTTTTATTACCCTGAGGGATGGACCAGGGATCGCAAATCAGGAGTGGCGGGCGCCACAAACTTCGTGAAAGTAGACCGAATGCTGCCGCCGGATTTCACTCAGGAGAATTTTGCGGTAGGTTGGTACACGAGTAGCGGTACGTTTGTCGGCGATCTGCCGAGTTATCCTCAGCGCGTGACGGAGTTTAGTAGTTCGCTGGCCAAGATCATTCCGGACTACAGAAAAGCCTCGGAAGGCCCAACGAAGGTCAACTCGATGGATGCCTATGAATTCAGATGGGAAGGTCTTTCGAAAGGAACTGAGCGCGGCGACCTGAAATTGTGGGGCCGGGTCATCTTCCTGCCGACGGGTAAGGAAGGCGACACGACCGGCGCAACCCTCAGCATGCTTTGTACATCTCTTGCCGGTGAGTTATCGTCAGTGGAGGATGTGGGCGAGAGAGGCGAGACGCCAGTGATACTGGAGTCGTTCAGGTTTGGTAAAAAGAAGTGAAAAGCGAAATCAATAAAGTGAAGTTTTGGACGCCGCTGCGGCTGGCGTGTACCGTAATTGCTTTCGGATTGCTGGCAGCGTTCGGCGTTTCCAGTTGCAATTCAAACGACCCTTCCTCTCCGGCGAGCGCGAACCGACCGGGCGCGACCCCTAATCGCGCAGGTTTCACGACTTTGCCGCAGCCGCTGTTGCAGGCCGAGAATCGTGGCACGACCGGCACGCCGATAAAACTCGGCGACTATTCGGGGAAAGTATTGTTTGTTAACTTGTGGGCGACCTGGTGTGGTCCATGCCGGATGGAAACTCCTGAACTGGTGAAACTGAATAAGGAGTTTAAAGACCGTGGTGTGGAGATGATCGGACTCTCGACTGAAGATCCGGATTCTTCGGCACAGGCCGTTCAGGAATTTGTGCGCGCGTACAATGTCGATTACCAGATCGGATGGGCCAAGCCTGAACTGGCGCTTGGGCTAATGCAGGGACGCACTAACATCCCGCAAAGCTTCATCATCGCGCGTGACGGTCGCATCATTCGAAGATTTATAGGGTTCAGTCCACAGTCAACACCTGTACAACTAAGACAAGCGCTTGAACAGGCGTTGATCGAGAAAAGTTAGCCACAGATGACACGGATTAACACTGATTGTCTGATCCGTGCCATCTGTGTAATCCGTGGCTAAAATTATTCTTCCTCCTCCTGTTGGCGCAGTCCCTCCGCGACGTCTCTTTTAGCCCGATCTTCCATTTCGCTCATTTCAGCTTCTACGCGTTGATCCGCTTTATCCATAGGTGCTGGTTCATCCAGTTCATCCTGAGTTTTAATTTTGTTTTTATCGATACTCATGACTTCAGGCTAACAAGTCTGCCGTTACAGAAGTGCTGGAATTTGATGACGATTTTGATGCGACTATCAACCTCGACAACAGGCGCGGCTGAAGGTTAGACTGCCAGCTTAAACCCGGACGCAAGAAGGCGAAGTAATATGAAAAAGAACTGGTTATTAATCGGCGGAATAGTGGGGCTGCTTATCGTAGCCGTTTTATTGGTCAACTCGGCCAGCAGGGAGCAATCCGAGCCGGCGGCGACTCGCACCACCCCTGCGAGTCAATCCACGCCGGCGCACAATCACACTCCGAGCGCTCAAACTATCCCGGCGTTTTTCCAGGTTCCGCCAAGCAGAGCGAGCCTGGCGCCGACGCTCGAACCGGAAAAATTCAGTGGTCCAGTTCGTGAGGCGTATCGCGCGGTGCGACAGATACCAGTGACAATCGCGCAGCTGCCGTGTTACTGCCACTGCGACAAAGGTTATGGCCACAAGAGTCTTTATAGTTGCTTTGAAGACGACCACGCAGCGCACTGCGCAACTTGCGTGAACGAAGCGTTGCTGGCGCTGAAGCTCGAGAGGGAACAGAAACTGACACCGGCGCAGATTCGTGAGACTATCGTGGCGCAATTCTCGCAATAAGAAATAGGCGAAGGTGCTCGCGGCGCTGGCGAGTTTGCAGAAGCAGTACCACGCTAGTTTTATAGGACCTATACGTCATATAGGTCCTATTTTTTCTTGATCGCTGTTACTCTAATCACGCCGGTCTTTTCCACCACAGTAAAGTCGATCCGGTCGTTAACGGCGAGCCCGCTCAGCAATGCGCCGTCTGTCACCGGAAATTCCATCTGCATTGCCGGCATCAGTCCCACGATCTCTTCGTGATCGATCTCAATAGCGGGCGCCCTGGGATTCAGCGCTTTCACAACGCCGACACCCTGATAAGTATTTGGTTGCACCGCCGCTGCCGGTCCGGAGGGCGGCGTCGGCGCCGGAGTTTCTTTATCAGCAGGCTGTTGCTTAGTACAAGCGCCCAAAACAAGCGCCATACAAACAACGATCACTCGGCTCTTATGAGCCATATACTTCGCTTCTCCTTTTCCTTGCCAATATAGGCCACGAACAACTTCTCGTTCGAAAAAATACCCGCCGGCAGCTCAGCGTTAGCAGCGACGCTCAACGCGGAGCCGGCATTGCCGAGCTGACGCATTTTAGTCTCTGCCGTATCCGCAGTCTGCCAGACAGCGATCGCGTTGTTCTGGTTCGCGGTCAATGCCGGTGTGCCGCGCACAGTTTCCTGCGACAGCAACTGGCGTGGTGTGAAACTCTGTCCTTTGTCCTTTGATTCCGCGAAGTAAATGCCGGCGTTTCCTTCGCCGGCCGCGTACCAGACCACATTCAAACTGCCGGACGAGCGATCGACGGAAAGTGATGGACCAGAGACGGGACAGCCCTGTAACACCCAATGATCGTCGCTGACGATCGTTGGTTTCGAGAAATTCGTTCCGCCGTCAGTGGAGCTCGCGACTGCAATGTGCCGGAAGCTTCCGGGCAAAACCTGCCGCCAGCCCGCATACAACGTCCCATCCGCCGAAACAGCAAGCGCCGTCTTGCAGCACGGGCACGCCTCAGACGCGACTTTGCGATTAGCGGAGAACGTACGGCCGCCATCGGTGGAATAGCTGAGATAAAGATCGCGATTGCTCTCCATGTGGTGTCCGTCGGCTTTGGTCGATGGTTGAGGAGTGTGTACGTTACGCTCGTCGAGCCAGGCTGCGTAAATTCGTCCGTCAGTGGCGACGGCGAGCGAGTGCATGCCGTGAGCGCCGGGAGCTTTGTCGTCGTTAACTTTTACTTCACTCGCAAAGCTCTGCCCGCGATCGTTTGAGACGGAGAGATAGACGTCTGTGCCCTGCTTGCCGCCCGCTTCGACACGTGCGGTCCAGAGGACGTACACCGCGCCGTCCTGAGCAACAGCGATGCTCGGCTGATCGCCGCGCCAGGCTGTTGCCACACCCTGTTGGCGATTAACGCGAAGTGGAGAGCCCTGCATCGCACCCTCGTGATTGAAGCGCGCGAGCATCACGTCGGCCTGCTTCGCATCGTGATTGACCCAGGCTATGTAGAATGTCCCGTCACCCGCCGCTGCCGTGACCGGCTCCGCCGCGTCGATGCCCGGCGCTGAGATCTGCACGGGGCCAATAGCCTTGTGAGCCTCTGCTCCCCGTGTGGTGGCAGAGCGCTTGCAACCAGCAAGACAGAACACTGCGGACAAAATCAATAGAATGCTTGTTAACCTCATACAGAATTCTCACGCAAAGGCGCAAAGGTGCAAAGAAAGACGCAAAGCATTTAGCTTAGCGTTGTCTGCGTCTTTCTTTGCACCTTTGCGCCTTTGCGTGAAAAATACCCTCCGTTTTCAAAAACTCACTCTCATCCCAAATTGAAATTGACGCGGATCGAATGCCTGCGTCGGTCGTCCAAACGACGGCAAGGGATTCACACCCGATCCGAATGTATTGTTCGGCACACCGAAGTTCGCGCGGTTCAGCATGTTGAAACCTTCGGCGAGCAGTTGCAAGTCGGCTCGCTCCGTAAGCTTGAACCGCTTGGTCACACGCAAATCGAGCGACGCGAAATCAAACCCGTGTCCCGTGTTGCGACCCACGCCCAGCGGCCGATCGTTGTTGTTCGTATCCAGATTGCGATCCGTTCCCAGCAACACGTTGAACGGCAAACGCGAAGCGTAAGTGTAGATGTAGCCAAATTGAAATCCATGCGGCGCGTCCACCGAACCACTAACCACGAGCCGGTGACGCTGATCGTTGTCCGACAAACCACGATCGTCGCGGATGTTGAAGTTGTCCTGCACGCTCGAGAAGAAGAAGTTTCCTGCATCGTCGATCGTCTTCGACAACGTGTACGACACGCGAACGTTGGCCCAACGTGCAGCGCGTTGGTTGTATGAGACAACCATGCCGTCGTAATTGGATCTGCCGGAGCTCTCGAAGCGCGAGATGTTGCCCCAGTTCGGATCCGGGCGGCCGAGATTTGGTATGCCGGCCGACACAGGCACCGTCGGCACGTTCACGTTTCGCGAGAGAATGACGTGGTAAGCGCGCAGGTGCAGGTAGCCGACGGACACAACA
>DATENQ010000388.1:0-6311 GCA_035275005.1 Pyrinomonadaceae bacterium
GGAACTTGTGCATTTTGTGCCTCTTTGTGGCAAGGAGGCAAGCGACGCGACTTAGAACGTAAACTTCAGTGCAAACTCTACGATGCGCCGTCCGTGCTTGTTGACGATCTTACCGAAGTTATTGACCGTGTCGCTTCTGTCGCCCGGGCGACCATCGGTGTAGCGGAACCCACCGGTTGGATCGCACGGATTGGAAACGTTGGTCCCGTTTCCATTGGGAACGTTGAGTCGTCGATTGCAAACCGTATCCAACGCCAGGAAAATGTCGCTTTGAGTCAGGCTTGTTGAAGTGACATTAATTATCGTCGGATACGCCTGGTTGAAGACATTGAACAATCCGGTCCGGAACTGAATCTTCTTCGACTCAGTGATGTTGAAGTTCTTGAAGAACGAGATATCGAAGTTGCTTCGCCCCGGAGTGCGAATGTAGAACGGCGGCTGCGATGGACCAGTGGTCGGGAAGGCCGGTATGCCGAGTTTGCTCAGGTCGTATACCTTCGCACCCAGAGCAGTGCCACCTACCTGCGGATTCCCAAGATAGACTGGTGTCACCGCACCTAAACTGGCGCCCGAGTTAGGAATGTTGAAGGCGTCTGAACCGTACCAGGCGAGTGCTTGCCCGGTTGACGCGATATCACCAGTGAATTTCAGGCGCACGGGAATTCCGCTTTGAATAGTGGTGATACCCGACACCTGCCAGCCATTGAAGACTCCTCTCGTGACTGGATTCGCAAAACTACCGCGCGCGAGTCTCGGCACGCTCCAGTTATAGGAGAGATTGAACACGTGTGTTCGATCGAACGGGAGAACTCCCCAGCTTCTGTTTCGCGTATCGATCGGATCTGCCCATGCCGATCCGTCACTCTCGTTAGTTGCCACTGTTCCGAGCGCCTTGCCGAATGTATAGGTGGCGAAGTACTGGAGGTTCTTGCCGTTGTGGCTCAACGTTGCTTGCAATGAGTGGTAACTCGAAGTACCGGTGAATTGGTACAAACCGATCGTGTTGTACGCCGGGAATGGTTTGAATCCTCTGAGCACGGAGGGATCCAATCCGGCACGCACCACGGGGTCACTCAAATTAAGTGAGTTGAAAGTAGTGTTCACACCATTATTAGTTACCGTGACAGGTGCACCGAGCGGAATAGTCCCACTCAGGAAAGTTCCCAGCGGAACGATGTTGGCATTTCTTCGTTGCGGCAGGTGACGGCCTTGAGTGCCGACATAAGCAACGGAAAGAACATTGTCCATCGGCAGCCGCTTCTCAATCGTGAAGCTCATGTTGGCCACTCTCGGGATCTCGTTTGAAGTCAGGTCACGAGAGTTGATGTCAACGTTTGCAATCGAATTGAACGGATCGACGTTGGCGAGATCGCTGAACGTCAATCCATTTCCGTTGGCTGCTCCCCACGGAGTGTCGATTGTCGCGCGGTAAGTGTTTGGCATCTCACCGCTCGAGTAGTAATCGTAATTACCCTGCACACGATTGTAGAAAAGGCCCGCGCCGGCGCGGAGAACGAGATCGCCCTTGCCGCCGACATCCCAGGCAAAGTTCAAACGCGGCATCCACTGTACCGGCACGTTCGGCAGGACGCCTTTCGGAATCTCGTCTCTGGCTGCCAACTCGAAGCCGTTCGGTCTGGTGCGGTCGCCATTGATGAAGATTCCCTGATTGGGATTGTAGGTTGAAGGATTAAAGCGAGTTCCGAGTCCCTTGCGTTCATAGTTCTGCGGCAGGTATGCGAAGCGAAGTCCGGCTTCAACCGTAAAGTTCGGACGCATCTTCCAGCTATCCTGCACGTAAAACTCGTAGTTGTAATAACGGAAGTTATCCAGCGGGCGGTCCGTACCCTGCGCGAACTCGATTGGTTTTCCGACAAACAGGTCACCAAAGTTATTACCGGTGGCGTTTGTCTGGCCCCATTGGGCGACAACGACGTTTACGTCGCTGTTCGACTGCTGGCGCTTATTCGCTTGTTCGATGAACGCGCCGAACTTCCACGTGTGTGTGTTTTGGACCTTCACGAGGTTGTCAGTGATAGCGAAGCTGTCGTTCCAGGCAGAGATTGGAAAACCGTAGGCAGTGTGTAGATCGCCACTGCCCCATGTCAGCACACTAACCGGAACGTATGGATTGTTGCTTGGGAAGAAGCCAACTCGCTGCAGTCCCAGCGCGGAATACGAAACCTTTTCGGGATCGGCAAAATCGTAATTCAGCTTGAGCTTGCTGGCGCTAAAGAGAATCTCATTCGTCATCGAAGGGCTGATGATGTTCGTCAGATTCACCACTACCGAGCGGCCCAGGTTATAGCTGGTGAGTTTGCCCGGCAGTTCGTAGCTCGACGAATCCCACCACAAGCCACGCGGGAAACCCTGCTCTTCGTACTCGCGCGCGAGACGCACATACAGTTTTGTCTTGTCGCTGATGGCGTAATCGAACCGAGAAGTGAACTGGTTTCTATTGTTCGGCCGCAGCACGCTGTAAACGTAATTGTTTTGACCGGGCGCGGCATCCAAATTTGGTGCAGGAAAGAAGTTTATAAGGGCCCTGCCCATAGGATGTCCGCACGGAGCGAGATTGCCGCCGGGCGCGACGTCGTTGTTGTCATTGTTGTTTCCTACGACGCCGCCAGCCGTGCAGCCGGCCGGAACGGTTACGCCCGGAAACTCACTGAAGTCGCCCTGGCGTTGTTTCAGTGTTGGAACCAGGAAGCGATTCGAACCCTCATCAACCTGCTGGTAGTAGCGCTCGTAGCCGACGAAGAAGAACAACTTGTCGCGGTTGCGATTGAAGTTGGTCCATGGCAGGAGAATCGGGCCGCCGATGTTTCCGCCGGGATAGTTGTACTTGCTAAGCGGACGCTCCACGTTGTTGATGCTGTTCGAACGATCGTTGGCCTGGAACCTGTGATTACGCAGGTAATCGTAAACGGAGCCGTGAAAATCACTGCTGCCGCCCTTTGTTGTCGCGCTGATCTGTACGGCGCTGCTGCCATGTTCGGCGGCATAGTTGCTCGTTTGGATCTTGACTTCCTGGACCATGTCCGGGTTGGCAGTGATAACGGTGCCGTTATTGGCGCCGATATCGATCATTCGCGATCCATCGATCGAGATGTTGTTCTGCTCGCCGCGCAGGCCGTTAACGTGATAATCCGCATTGCGGTTTGAGCCACCACCAAACGAAACACTCTCCAACTGGGTATTGTCCGGCGCGACCACGCCCGGAAGAATGCGCAAGAGTTCGAGTGAGCTGCGACTGATGATCGAGAGGTTGTCGATCTGTTTGGCGGTGATGGTGTTTTCTCTTGAGCCGGTTTCCGTTTGCAGTTGCGTTGCGTCTGCCGTAACGGTGACGGTTTCGGTCGGCTGGCCCACTTCCATCGATATGTCGAGACCCTTCGTGTCGCTGGTTTCTATAGCGAGCTCGGTCTGCGTTTTTGTTTTGAAGCCCGGGGCTTCAGTTTTGACGGTGTAGTTGCCGGGCGTGAGCGCAGTGAAGGTATAAGTGCCGTCTTCGCTGGATGTCGTCTGGCGTTCGCCTCTGGTTCGCTCGTTGGTGATCGTGACAGTCGCTCCACGAATGATGGCGCCCGTCGGATCTTTGACGGTGCCGCGCAATGAGGCGCTACCGGTAGTCTGGGCGACTGCCGGATTCACATTTGCCAGGATTGTCAGGGAAAACACAAAGACGGAAACGATGAGCGTCGCATACAGCCTGCGCGTGCTTCGTAGAGTCATAACTCTCCTCCGTGGAGCAGGATTGCCGGACCAAATTGTAAAAAAGACTTACTTAGGGGTTTGTTGCACGACCAGACAAAAGCTTAATACTAGTGCCTGAACTTCTTGTCAAGAGATTTTTATAACTACCTAAGTTTTTCTTTAAGACGAATTAACAGACGAATGAAGGGGTTGCAGATCCCGAAACTGCTCAGGCAACACCAGTGCCGCGAGCGCCTGTTCCGGGGACTTTTGCACGGTCATTAGCAAAACCTCAGGAATTGGTAAAAATGGCCGTTGGCCAATTGGAACAAACTCCAAATTCTTCATCGAAATTTTTGGGAGGCTGTCCAAAAATCTAAATTGTCAGGCAGGGACGGCAGAGGCAAACTTGCGGGCCAAAACCAGACTCAGCGCGCCCAGCAGGCGCGTGTCGTCTCCGAGCGTCGAGGCAAAGACGGGAGCCGACGGCAAACCGCTGCAGAGAATGTTTGCGGCAACCGTGCTCCGGAGCTCGTCTGATATTAGCGGCCATGCGCGCGCGATGTCGCCGGCCACGATCACGGCTTCGGGGCTCAGGCCTTTCGTGAGATTTGAAATTCCCAAACCGAGGTAGCGCGCTGTTTCGAGTAAAGCTTCCTTCGCCGCCTGATCGCGGGCGAAAGCGTTGTCGATCAGTTTGTTGAAGGTGACGTCGGAATCCGCCATGCCGGGCCGCCGCTGTTTGTAACGAGCGAGCGTCGCACGTTCCGAGGCGAACGCTTCCCAACACTGTTCACTTCCCGCCGCACACGCAACGGGAGCCCCGTTGCCGATCGTCATGTGACCAAACTCGCCTGCTGCCCCCGCGACGCCCTGATAAACCTGTCCATCAAAAATGATTCCCGTGCCGAGGCCTTCTTCGACCAGCACCAGAATAAAGTCGCGCACGTCGCGAATCTCCGGCCGGCCCAGCCACAACTCAGCGAGTGCGGCTGCGTTCGCGTCGTTGTCGGTTGTCACCGGAAGCCCGGTAGCTTCATGCAGATCCTTTGCGATGGCCCAATTGCGCCACTTGAAGTGTGGAATAAACAGAGCGGTGCCGGTTTCAGGATCGACCAGCCCCGGTACGCAGACGCCGATGCCTTCGACGTTCGGGTGAGTCTTAATGAACTTCTGGATGCACGTAAGTAACCGGCGATAAGCGACTGTCACATCGGGATTAGTATCGAATATTTCCCGATCGACGACGCGGCCGACGAGATCGGCGACGGCAACAGTTGTTTGGGCCGTGCCAACGTCGGCGCCGATCGTCATGTAACCGGCAGCGCGCAGGCGCAGCAGACTCGGCGGTCGACCTCCAGTCGACTCGCCCTCCGTTTCGTAAACCAATCCCTGCGTCTTCAGCTCATCGACGATGAGTGAAACTGTTGACCGTTGCAACAACGTCTCGTGAGAGATCTCGGCGCGTGAGATTGGCTCCTTCTCACGCACGTAGTTGAGCACGATCTGACGATTGATATAACGAATCGTATCCGCGCGAGCAACATTCGCTTTTTTAAGATTTATCCGCCGCAAAAATTTGCCTCAAAGCAGGAGATTGCCACAAATAGGCACATAAGGCACAAAAAGATCTAACCAGACCTTTTGTGTCTTTTGTGCTTTTTTGCGGCTAATCACTTTGTGCTTCTTTGTGACTACTAACGAGTGACGATGACGATTGAACCAGGCGCCAGATTGCCTGAAGTTGCTTTCAAAACGATCTGGCCGGGTTTTTGATTTGCCTGAACGATCGCGAGGGCCATGCCGCGAAAAGCTTTGCGTTGTTTTCCCTTGAACGACTCGTGACTGGCCTGGTATCCGTTGTCAACACCCGCGATTGAACCACCGCCCGTTATTTCGAACTTGATAAGATTATCAGCCGAAGGCACCACTGTTCCATTCCGGTCGACTACTTTCACAGTCACGAACGACAGGTCGACGCCATCAGCTTTGATGTTTTTCCGATCCGGGACCAACACGATCCGTGCCGGTGCTTCCGCCGTGCGCACCTCTCGCGTGAGCACTACCTGACCATTTTTACGCGACACAGCTTTCAACACTCCAGGCTCGAACGGCAGTCGCCAAAACACATGCATATCGTCACCCTGCTTCCGTTTTGTACCCTGCGAACGACCATTCAAAAACAACTCAACCTCGTCAGCGTTGAAATACGTCACCACGTCAACTTTCTCGCCCGGCTTCCAGTTCCAGTGCGGAAACAGGTGCAACACCGGTTTGCTGGTCCATTCACTCTGGTACATGTAGTACGAGTCTTTCGGAAAGCCGGCGAGATCGATGATACCGAAATATGAACTGACCGCGGGCCACGGATACGGCGTCGGTTCGCCGAGATAGTCCCAGCCGGTCCAGATAAACATGCCGGAGAAGAAATCGTGCTGCTTGACGATCTTCCACGTCTCTTCGTGCGTTGAGCCCCACGGCGCGCTCGAGTTGTCGTAAGCGGAACACGTGAAATCAGGAGTTCCTTCTTTCAGAACCTCGTCCCATTTCCTGGGCCAACGACGAACCTCGTCGGACGGCATGAGGTAAGTGCCACGACTTTGAACAGCAGAAGT
>DATENQ010000389.1:0-13787 GCA_035275005.1 Pyrinomonadaceae bacterium
CTTGGATCTTTGTAGGGGCGGCACTCCGTGGCCGCCCGTCATGGCATCCAAGATTTCCTGATAAAGCCGCGTCAAACCCCGGGCGGCGTTCTCCCATGAATATTTTTGCGACAGTTGTCGGCCCGCTCGGCCTCGTCGCGCAAGCTCTTCCTTGTCGCGCAAAGCTTCGGCAAGTTTTCCGGCTAGCGCGTCTTTGTCAATCGCCGCGATCCAACCGGCATTATTTGCGGCGATCTCCGGGGCAAGATTCACGTTCGGGCTCACCAGCACTGGCACGGAGTGCGCCAATGCTTCCATGACGCAGAGCCCGAAGTTTTCCTGGTGCGAAGGCAACACCAGCAACGACGCACCACCAAGCACAGCTTCCTTCCGCTCGCCCTCTAACCAGCCGGTGAACAGTATTCTGTCTCCTTGAGCCTTACTCTTAAGTCTCGAAACATAGTTACTCGGCCCATCACCGGCCAGCACCAAACGCCAACGAGAAAACTCCTCTCCTAACGATTGAAACGCTTCAATCAAGACATCGAGGCCCTTCTTCGGATGCAGACGCGAAAGCACGAGCACGTACGGATCGCGCGCGAGCTCCGGGAAATGATCCGCCACGCCCTCGCTCGTAGTTGAAGTTTCGATACCGAGCGCGATCACCTTGCCGTGGTTCAGTGCCATTCGCCGTTCAGTAGAAAGCTTCTCTGCCTCGCTGGTGTAATGCACAGTCGCTGCCCGCTGGAGCAGTGCCTTGCCCGATACGTGCCAGAAGAGACGCTTGCGCAGAGACTTCTGCGTCATGCTCCAGGGGTCGAGAGTGCCGAGCGGTCTGATGACGTATGGAACGCCGGTTTCGCGACAAGCACGCGCAGCGGCCACGGACGAGTGGTTGAAGACCGCGTGAATGTGGGCCAGATCGAAGTTTCTTATATTCGTGGCGAGCCAGGAAGCCATTGGTCGCGAGTACTTGAACGACTCGCCCCATTGCGAATGAAAGAACCTCGCCGGCACGCCTTTGTACTCAACGACATCTCCGTTAGTGCCCGGCAATCCGGCATCGGTCGTTACGAGCAAAACCTCGATTCCCTCTCGCATCAACGCGCGGCACATCGGAATGATTGCGGTTGCCGGTCCACCGGAACGCTCGGAAACAGAAGGAATGACGTGCAGAACTCTCATGCAGATGTGACGTCGTTGATCTCGCACCACTTCGCGAGCACGTAGAGCGACCACGGCCGGGACCAACCAACGGCGCGCGGCTTCTGAAGAAAGTCATGCCAGATCTTTCGTACGGCGCCGAGATTCAAAATGGCTCCTGCGTCTTCCAGCACTGACGAGACCTCGTGTCGCAGGTTCTGCTGTAGCCACTTCTCGAACGGCAGCGTGAACCCCATTTTTGGTCGCGCCATAAAATCTCGCGGCAGCAGATCGCTCAGGGCATCGGCGAGCAAGGGTTTTGGATATCCGTTGCGCAGTTTCCAGTCACCGGGCAGTGAGAGCACGTAGTCGACAACCTTCACATCGACAAACGGAACCCGGACTTCAAGTGAGTGGACCATGCTCATAGCGTCCGTGTCGCGCAGGAGCGTGTTGGTCATGTAGCCGTTCAGCTCGAGTTGAGAGATGGTGTTTACGATATCCGCGGACGCGGGCGGCCACGGAGGGCCGCCCCTACAGTTACTATCGCGTCCCGTTATTTGCCTTACGGTATCAGGCGAAAAGAGTTGGCGGGAGATGCGATAAACGTCTGCCGCCGTGCCTTCGCTGTTTGCTAGCTGCCAGAATTTCTGGCGCTGTACGGAGCCATTCACAGCGATCCGTCCTATCCCTGACGCTGCACGTAAGACTCGCTTCGACGCCTGCGACATCGAAGCGATTCTGACTGCGCGTCTAAAACTCGGATAGCCGGCAAATAATTCGTCACCGCCGAGACCCGAAAGCGCAACGGTGATGCCTGCATTCTTTACCGCCTTCGAAACAACGAAGGTGTTGATGCCATCCATCGTCGGCTGATCGATCGCGGCGATCGCTTCAGGCAGCATCTCGATCAACTGGCTTTCAGTCAGTCGAATCTCCTGATGGTCTGTTTGGAATCTTTCGGCGACTGCGCGAGAGAATGGCGCCTCGCTGAACGCTGATTCATCAAAGACTATGCTGAACGTCTGTGGACGTTGATCGCTTACTCGACTCATCAGCGCAACCAGCGCGCTTGAGTCCATCCCGCCCGAAAGGAAAACGCCGAGCGGCACGTCGCTAACGAGATGAAGTCGAACCGATTCCTCCAGCTCGGCACGGAGCCGCGCCACCGCATCATCTCTATCGACCGCGACGTCTTCGCGCTCCGGCACCGCAAACTCAACATCGCGCCTGTCATTTGCCGAGACCTGCAAATAATGTCCTGGCAACAGCTGCTTAATACCTTCAACAATCGTGAGCGGCGCAGCGACCGAACCATTAGTGAGATACGAATCAACACCGGCAGAGTTAATGCGGCGCGGCACTAGCTTGCTTGCCAACAGAGCTCGCAACTCTGAAGCAAAAACGATCCGGTCTTTGGTTGAGTAATAATAGAGAGGCTTGATACCCAGCGGATCACGCGCCAGCAGCAACTGCTGTTTCTGATCATCCCAGAGCCCCAGCGCAAACATCCCTCGCAGCTTGCGAAAAACATCGACACCCCACTTGCCGTAACCACGAAGCACAACTTCCGTATCACTATTTGAGAACCATTCACCGCCAATCTCATTGCGCAGCTCTTTGAAGTTGTAAATCTCGCCGTTATACGTGATCCAGTTCCCACTCTCCGGATCTTGCATCGGCTGATGCCCTGCCGCAGAGGTATCGATAATCGCCAGCCTCGTATTCCCAAGCACGACGGACCCAGGATTCGCAACACCCTCGTCATCCGGCCCGCGGTGCCTCTGCGCGCGGTTCATCCGCACAACCGCATCCGCCGAACCTCCAAAAATGCCCGCGATACTACACATTCAATCGTTCTCAATCCGCGTTAATCCGCGGCCCATGTGTCGATCGTCTCCCGCGCGAAACGACAAAACCGATTCGCACCACTTTGCAGCGTGTGCCCACTCACGCTCTCTTCTGCTTGCTGTCCCATCTCACGCAGCGGCTTGACTGCCGCCTCTCTCATTACTCTCAGCAGCGCCTCCTCATCCCCGGCCGGAATCAACCACCCATTCCGGCCCGTCTCAACAAACTCGAGCGCCGCCCCCATCCGGTCAGTCGCAATCACCGGCAACCCTGACGCCAATCCCTCCGGCACAACCAATCCCCACCCGTCATAACGCGAAGGTACACACAACACATCCGCAGCCGCATACTCCCGCGGCAACTCATGCCAGTCTCTGAATCCCACAAACTCCACACGCTCACTCTCCACGCGAAGCTCTCCATCTCCGACTATCCTGAGCCGAACGTTCGCAAACTCCTGCGCCAGTCGCGCGAAAGCTGCAATTAACAGATCCACACCCTTGCGTGCGATCAGCGATCCCGAAAACAAAAACACGCGCTGACTCTTCTCTTCACGCGCCGGCGTCTTAAAGCGCTCTAAATCAGAAAAGTACGGGAGGTTGAAATAAGCGCGCTCCGGACCAAACTCTCTCCGGTATTCATCAACCGCAAACTTCCCGATCCCCCAGATCGGCGCCGGTGACGAATGCAGTTTTGACAGCTTCCACTTGCGCAACAGCCGTCCAGCCCACGCGCGCTGGTGAAACCCCGGACGTTCACCCCAGAAACACCATGGTCCATTTCGCTCAGCGATCAAGCGCTCAGCATTCGCATGACGGTAATAATTGAACACCACCAGGTCGGCACGACGAGCAGACTCACGCGCGCGCAAGAACCCACCATTCTCCAGCCTGATCGCCTCATGACGAATGTCAGACCCCCGCCAACGCCTGCCAGGATCGCGACTGCGCAGGTAACCGACCTCCAACACACAATCGCCCGTCGCTTCGATCTTGTTGAAGAGCTCCACCTGGTAAGGCGAAGGACAGTCTGTCAGTACAAAAACCTTCACTTCACCTTCGCGTGTCGCAGTCTCATAAACACGTGCGACAGACCCACCCACGCAAGCACCACATAACTCACGAGTATCAACTCCAGGATCGATCGCATCCCCGAGAACAGCGCCATCACCACGATGCTGTAGATCACGAGCGCGCCTTGCGTCGTGCAGCGCGCGAGCAGACCGCTCGCCATCGACGCGACCCGACCATAAAACCAACCACCCAACGCGATCCCGATGAAACCGAGCGACATGTAAAGCTCGCCAATCACCGAATACGAGTACGAAACGCCCTCAACACCGAGCGCCGTCGGCAAGTCAAACCCGGCATCGACCGGCTTACCCGGCCAGAAGACGCGCGGCACCGGTCGCACAATCACGTAAACCAGATACTTGTGGTAAACAAACGGATACGACTCGGGAATGAGCTGAATGATCTGGCACAGACGATAGAAGTTGTCGTCAACACGCAGGTGCTGTTCCTCGAGAACCTGCCTCTTCTCGAAACGACCGCTTTGTATCTCGCCCTGGCCCACGAGGACACTCAAGCCAACGCTGCGATACTCGAGCATAAACTGCAGCGTCACGAGCAGAGCCACGATTGCAACGAGGCTGGTGAGCAGGTGCTTGATGCGCAGACGTCGCTGGTCCAGGACCCAGAGAATCAGCGCCATGCCCCCAACAACACCGACTACACGCCGGCTGCCACTCTGCGCGAGGAACAGCGCGATCACGATCGACATTGCGATACAGATGATCGTCCGCGCGTTTCGTACACCCGCGCGCCGCACCATCACTACCGTCAGCACAGGCAGCAGGTAACCAAAGTATTGCAGGTGATCGAGAAACGCATCCCAACCACCGAGCTGCCCGCGTCCCCACGGCGCGGCCCAACGCTCCTGGCCCAGGTAGTGGACCATCTCAAACACGTTGAAGTTACACGGGACCGCATAGTTCAACATGCCGAGCAGGAAACACGCGACCGCCAGCCCGAAGTAAGTGTTGATGGAAAACTCCTGCGAAACGGAGCTGATCACCACTTGCGGAATTCGCCAGGGACGACGGATCGATCCCAGCCACATCATCACGACAAAGATTCCGATGGCGAGAAACGCCTGTCGCACCTGGTCGGCGGTAATGTCCTGCAGACCGTAAACGCCCTGCAATAAGTCGAGCAGGAGCCAGTAGATCGGCGCGAGGGAAAGTAGCGACTCGCCTCGAAGCAGTGCTTTTGGATAGCGCAGTGCGGCGGCAAGCGGCGCGGTCGCAAGACCGGCGGACATCACGAGAGCGGGATAAAACAGCGCGCCTTCAGACGACGGATCATCGGGACTTAACATGATCGAGAGGGTGGTCGCGATGGCGGTGCTGAGTATCGCTAGCCACGTCGATCGAGTTTTTGCCACAGATGACGCGGATAAAAGAAGGTCCGGATTTATCTGCGTTAGTCTGCGGTTAAGTTCGATAGCGATGAAGCGAGCCTCCGTAGGGTAAATCGATCGCTCACACCTGATCTCGCGGACATCGCGCAGAGCGTTTCAGGCGATTGCAAAAACTGAAGCAGCACGTCCGCGATCGCTTGTCCCGAAATCTCGTCGAGAACCACGCCGTTGAAACCGTCACGCACTACTTCCCCGCAGTATCGTGATGCGATTACGGGAAGCTTCCACGCTTGCGCCTCCAGCTGCGTCATTCCAAAACCGTCGGAGAACGTGGGTAAAATGAAAACGTCCGCGTCTCTGTAATACCGGTCCACCTCGACACGTGGCGCGACGCCGAACCATTTGCACTGCGGGTGTTCGCGTAGGTCTTTTGGAATGTCGATCTGTATTGGACCAACAAACCAGAACTCTACGTTTTCGCGCGCGAGCAGTTTAAGGGCATCCAGTAATTGCATTGCTCCCTTGCGCAAGGTGATCTGGCCGAGAAACAACACCCGTAGCGGACGCTCGGAGCTGAAAGTTCGATGATAGTGACGTTGAAACGAGCTCGAATCAGTTGGTGGATCGTAAGCGAGAGGTATGAGACTTATTTTCTCCGCGGGAATGCCTTCGCTGATCAATGCATCTCTGGACCACCCGGAGTTCACGACGATCTGATCGGCAAGAGAGCATTCGAGGCGCCAGCTATCCCAATACTTTTTAGGCGCGGGTTCCCATTTGTCACCCGCAGGGCCGGGATCGATTTGGCCCAACACCGTTCGCCAGCCGCGCGCGCGCGCAAACTTGAAGATCTCGACGGCTGCGTAGCTGTAGGCAAAAACGGTGTGATTGCCGTTGTGATGATTGCGCGCGAGCTGCGACACTGCCTGGCGTTGGAACCATTCATTTCTCTGGCTGATAAGCTTCCAGCCATTCTCGCGTGACAGAGAAGCTTTCAACTCAAACGTGAGTGCGGAAAGGTTTGGTGCGATGACTTGTGCGTTCGCGAGCTCCGGGTGAAACCGCGAGGCCAGACGCGTTTTCCCGGCGTGCAACAAGGTACCGGGACGGATCCAGAGATCGGTGATGAATTCTCCGAGCGAGCCGCTGAGTTGTAGCGCGCGCGGGACCGCGTAATGCTCGCGCGCGCCGAGTTGGCAGCACAGCCAGGTTTGCATTACAGATCCTTAAGAAAATATTTCACGCAAAGTCGCAAAGGAGCAAAGGAGCAAAGGAGCAAAGGAGCAAAGGAGCAAAGGAGCAAAGGAGCAAAGGAGCAAAGGAGCAAAGGAAGACGCAAAGAGGGTGCTAAAAGCTTTGCGTCTGCCTTTGCTCCTTTGCGACTTTGCGTGAAATCCGTTCACAAGTTTTGCGAGACCGGGGCTCGTCGCAATGCTAAATAAGATCGCACCGCACGCTTGCTAAGCGGCAGGCGATAGCGATGGTGCGCTCGAAGATGCGCCGGGATCATCCCTACGCCCTTGAGAATCCCGCGATAACGTCCATGCCGCAGCAACCACAGCAAACGATTCGCGCACTGCCCCGCACCAATCGCCCAAAGCGACACCGGGTATCGCAAGTAAGCGAGCAACGCGAGATTCGCGATGCTGCCCGCTGTGATTTCCGGTTCTGCATGATGTCGCAAATCATTGTTATGAAACACTCGCAGCCACGGCGTGTTTAGAATCTTGCCGCCTCGCGAGTGAAGACGCAGCGCAAGGTCCACTTCCTCCATGCCGTAAGCCACCGGCAGCGGCACGTATCCACCCGCGTCGATGAAAGCCTGCCGCCGGTAGCTGCATGCAGCACCTAGAAAGTCAGCCGTCCATTGTGCGCTGCGTGTATCGAGAGCTATCGATTCACCGACATGGCAAACAGCGGCGCAGATCACCGAGGCGTCAGGAAACTGTTGAAACAGTTTCACGACGCGATCGAAATAGTCGGAGTCGATCGGATACGAGTCGTCGTCAAAACTAGCGATAAACTCAAACCGCGCCGCCTCGACTAGTTTGTTGCGCCCACCTCCTGGACCAACTTTCCCATCGCTGCGCAGAACGCGAACCATAGGAAAGGCCCTTTGAATCGCCTTTTCGCAATCGATCTCATTCGCATCGACATGTACCAAAATCTCGTCCGGTGGTGGCGTGCAACTCTGAATCACTCGCAGTGTTTCGAGTGTCTGCTCAATTCTCTGGTACGCGGTGACGATGGCTGAGATCACTTGCAGTTCACCTCAGCCGCGCGACCACCGCTTGATGATCGCGCCAAAATGGATACCACGACTTGTTTCGGCCCAACATCGTTCTTGCAGGCTCGAGCAGATGTACGCGCCACCACGCAAATGTTCCGGGACTTGACGGATGTTCGCAGCGAACCCAATCCAGAATCTCAAATCCATGCGACTGCAAAAGCGTGCGCAATCCTGAACGCGAGAACACCGAGATGTGCCCACACCAACGCAGGTACGACCACTGCGGTCCAGCGATCTTCGCTGAGTAGGAATCGGCGTCGCCTGTGAGCAGTAATACGGCGCCGCCCGGGCGCAGATGTCGCTTGAACGATTCGACAAAGTGATGCGGATCGATTACGTGTTCGATTACGTCGAGCGCCGAAATCAGATCGGCTTGATAAGACTCAGGCGAGGTATCCATCGTGGCGTGGGCGACATCAAGATTTTTCTTTCGCGCGAGGCTGGCGCCCGACGCGCTGGGTTCCAGTCCCAGCTTCGACCACTTATCCGACAAGGTCGACAGAAAAACGCCGTCGCCACATCCGACGTCGAGAATCGTGCTGCCGGAGACGTGCCGTCTCACCAACTGCTCCAACCATTTGTAAAACCGTACGCACCTCGGATCGTCTTCCGGCGAGTCGAAGTAGGAATCGACCACGCGCGCATAGGCTTCAGTTAAGACGCGATCATCCTGCCGCGCATCGTTCGCCCACAAACAACCACATTCAGAACAGCGACAAAGCTGCAACTCCGGTAACTGCTTTCGTAACGTCGCATCGAGAAACGGTTCGTCCAAACCATCAGTCGAGATGCGCAGGAACGGATCTGTTTCGTGATTGCAAATGCGGCAGTTCATACAAACGAGGCCTGAAAGCGCGCGGCCAGCCGCTCGATATCAAATTCTTCCAGCAACGCGCTCTTAGCACGCGCGGTCGTGTCACCACCGTTCTGCTTCCCTTCCGCCCACATATCGACAAATGTATCGAGCGCGTCTCGATCGATCGTGGCGAGTCGCGGTGTAAGGTTGTAGCGCTCGGCCACGCGAAACACGGCTGAGTCCTTGGGCGCGTGGAAGAAAACGCTCTTCCCTGTCGCCAGATACTCCGGCAACTTTGTCGGTAGCGAGTAGAGCGAAATACGAGCGGAGCGTTCACAAAACGCAAGCGGCAAATAAAGCAGATCCGCGGTTTTCATCGCGTCGAGACATTCAGAATGAGATCGCCGGCTCAACAATCGCACTGCCTGCAAAGCTGACAATGAGGATCGGTGCTGTTCAGCCACTTCGCCCATGACCGTGAACTCAATCGCTTCTCCGCGACGCCGATTGTGACGCTCGATCGCTTCGGCAAACGCGATCACGGCGTCAAACCGAAACACGTTCACGTCGCCCGCTAAGAGAACTTGT
This sequence comes from Pyrinomonadaceae bacterium, assembly GCA_035275005.1. GTDB lineage: Bacteria > Acidobacteriota > Blastocatellia > Pyrinomonadales > Pyrinomonadaceae > PSRF01. The sequence continues at coordinate 9,069 of DATENQ010000389.1, forward strand.
TGCGGCGCCCGAGTGCCGTTCGTCCCGTTTGTTAGCGAGTCTTTCGGAACACCGTTGTGGACCACCTGCCAACGCTTCCCGTAAGTCGCCTCATAATGCGCCGCCATCTCGCGCGAGACCGCAAACCTTACATTCGCACGATCTATCACTTCGGAAAGCAAACGACGCCGCCAACGCGAATAAGGAAGCTGGTGACACTCGTGATGACCCTGCCAGTCGTCCATCACGTAGAGAACGAGGTTGAGTCGTGGATATCGCTTGTGCAGCGCGAGTGCTGCCGAAAGAATCCACGGGCTTACCGGAATGACCAACAGGTTCTTGATCGAATTTTTTTGGACTGCGTCTTCAAGCAGTCGAACGGTCTGCCTCGCAGCCTGAAACTGCTGCGCCTTGAGAAAAGGATAGTAAGCAAGAGAGAGGCGGTTGGGCAGCCAGCGCGGGCGCGACGGCGAAAGCAGACTGATCGATTGTGCGCGTTGTTTTCCGTCAGCCGGTGCGTTGTGTCCTGGATGCGCGCTCCAGAGTTTTTCAGGCGGAAAACCTGTAAACAGATTGAATAACGTTTCACCAAAGCCGCTCGCGTAACCGATCGGGTAGTCGGCGATGACAAGTGTTGGGGCCGCGGATTTACGCAAATTAACGCCGATTTGATCTATGTTCATCTGCGTACATCCGCGGCTGAAAGGAAATGCACGACAAAAATCCTCGTAGTCGCCCGGACCACGCGCGCGCCAGGTCCGGCCGCAACACACCACGACGCAAGCTCGCCATTTCACTCAAGCACTGCACGAATGCCCAAAGCCCGATATGCGCGAGCGCAACGAAGCGTTTCTTTCCCATCGTGATGGTGAGAATTCCAAAACGCGATCGCATCGAAAGATACTGATGCTGATCGGACGTTTCGCGACCGCTGGGCGACTGATGATGAATGCACCGCGCGGAAGGCACGTAATACACCTTCCACTCTCGACTCAGACGATAACCCAGATCCAGATCTTCACCCGGAGAGCTGCCTGTAAAAAAATCCGCAAAGCCACCGACTGACTCGAACGCTTCACGTCGCACGGCACTGTCTCCGGCGCCAATCCACTCGCAAGGCAGCGGGCTCAGAGCGTTAGTCGGAAAGCCGTTCGGTAGAGCCGCACCTATCAAACGTCCGGGCTCAAAACCCTTGACTGGACCATAAATGACGCGCCTGTAGACTCGCCACAAGAATGTGGGCGTTGCGATCGATTGATTGACGAGATTGCCCATCGTCGCACCTACTGCCGGATCGTTCCAGATAGGCTTGAAAAGCTCTTCGACCCAAAGTGGATCGACCTCGACGTCGTCGTCGATCAAAAGCAAGTTGTCGTACTTTGCCTGTTCAATGGCGAAGTTGCGTTGTTGCGCACAGTTCCTTTCCGGATAATGGAAATACCGGACGTCCATTTCATTCCAGCAAGCATCATTCGTAACGGCCATTGTTTCGGCGTCGTCGCCGCAGTGCACCACGACTACTTCCGCCACGCGAACCGTTTGCTTTGAGAGACTGTCGAGACACCGGCGCAAAAGTTCGGGCCTGCCAACGGTCGCGATGATTGCCGAGACTGAATGAGACGTCATGCGACTCGCTTCATCCAAAAACTGCAAGCGCCATAGTTTGGAGAAAGAGCGCGCGGCCACAGGCGCGCCGCCGCGTCGAGATGATCGAGGCAGAACCAGTAATTTGCTAACTGGACCGAAAAGCGTGAGTTGAACGAGAGAAACGCCTCGAGCAGGTATTGCTCGTTCCACGCCTGACGGCGTTCGATCAACCACTCTTCCGGGTAATCGCGCGGAAAGAAAATGTCGTGGACGTGTATCCAGACACCGGGCTTCAGACTCGGTAATATTTCGAGAAACTCGAAACAGACATCGCTGCCAAACTTCACCGTGTGACTCGAATCGATGAAAAGGATGTCGTTTGCTTCAAGACGTGAGAAGAAATCGATATCGATCTCCTCGACTCGTTTTTGAACCAGATCGATGGTTAGATCTGTATTGAGAAGTCGCTCTTCAGGGTAAGGTTCGATGCAAGTGAGCTTTCCTGCTCCGTAACGCGCCAATGCTCGGGAGGCGATCTGTGTTGAATACCCGCCGCCGATCTCGACGATCTGCCGAGGTTGCAAATGTCGAATCAGAGAATAATAGACGGCCGCGTCAAAGCCGCTGAAGTACCCGTTATCGAAATCGAATTGAAGCTCGCGCAACTCATCGCTGTACGCTGCTAACTCGTTTACGAGTGTTAGCTGTTCATTCCAATTGAAATCGATGGCGGGGTAAGTGCGACGCCGGGTGATCTGCTCGGCAGTGATCGAACGAAAATCCGGGAGCGGCTCGTAGTAGTGAATCGGGCGGATGTGATAGCCCCAGCGATCGGAGAGAGCGGGACGGCTTTGGGCCAGGAACAAAAGATGATGCGCGGCGCGGGTCGGAACCGTGCGGAACAAGGCGAGCGCGGTGCGATCGAGGAGAGCTTTAACCACGGATTACGCGGATTTTATTGCGCTGATGAAGAGTTGTTGGGCGCGGTTGTGGGTGAAGTACTCGCGGCCAGTTGTTAGGGCTTGTTTGCCGAGTGCGACGCGATGTGATGGATCATTTGCGAGACGGTCGATGGCGTTGCGCAGGTCCGCTTTATCTTCAACCACTTCGGCGACGCCTGAATTCTCACGTGCCCAGACGACGGCCGAGCAATAAGCCGGACCGTAAATAAGGAGCGGCAGGCCTGTGGCAGTGCAGTCTGCCAACTTGCTCGGAAATGCCATTTGCATGTTAACGCGGTCGCCTTCGTCAAACGACATTGGAACGAAGAGCGCGTGGGCTTCTTCGCGCAGCCGTGTCAGTAATTCAGATGAGCTTACCAGGCCGCGGTTCTCGGTATTCGGATCGTCGAGACCGAATTGATTTGGTCCGAAGATAAGTAAACGGCCGCCGACAGGCTTTAGCGCGTCTTGCAATGCAGTAAGTGCTTCGATGTAACCGTCGGAGTTGATCGTTCCCGCGAACGCGATTGTGAATGGCTCGTCGTTATTTGCGGGTGGCGCATCGAAGTCGGGACAGTCAGCTGCACGGCTCGGATAGATCACCTGAGCGGGCTCGCCGTAGCGTTCTTCGTAAAAGCGACTCATCGCGGGCGAGACACACAGCCGACTTTGCGCCTGCCGGTAAACGTTTGCAAATCGCTCATCAAGCTGCTGACGAAATGACGTCGCGATATCAGCGATGCGCGGCCAGTCGTCGTGAATGATCAGGTGCAATGGCACTTTGCGTTTGCTCGCGATATCAGCTGCCGCCAGCCAGCCGAAGCCATGCGCCACCGTCAACACGCTCTCCAGCCTACGACCGTTCACAGATTGTAAAATCTTTGGCGCATGTCGTTCGCCTACCTGCGTAAACCACGCGACAGCGTACGGATGAAATCTCGTGTTGAGCCAACGCGCTTTTCCGATCGGATGCGAGATGTAGTTGACGCCTGAAAGTCGTCGTGTTGGATCGGACTCGGTCGCGGTCTCGATTACGGTTAAACGATCGTGTGGGTAATCCGACAACAACCGGTGCAACAGCGCGGAACCATGATACGAAGCCTCAACCGGTACATCCCCGACATAGAGCAGCCGCGGCAACATCGCTCGTCACAAACGATACGCGCTGCGCATCCAGTCGGCGGTCAGCCGCATTCCGTCTTCGAGACTGTAAGAGTTTTTGTGGTCCAGGTCGCGCACCGATTTCGACGTGTCTACTCGTTTCAACTTCGTCGTCAGGATCTCCGTCTCCTGATAATGCACGAGCGACGGATCGGCGCCCGTGACTTTGAGCACCACGTCAGAGAGCTGCTCGATCGTGTGCAGGTCGGTGCCGCCAATGTTGTAAGTCTGGCCTGCCCGAAAGTTGTTGCTGATGTTTGCGACCGTGCGTACCGTGTCGGCGAGATAGGTTGAAGTGCGCGAGTGACCGCGGAAGACGGTCCACGGCAAACCGTGCAAAGCGCAATAAAGAAAACGGCAATTCACCGATCGATACGGGCTGTAGTATTCGCCCGGACCGTAAGTATTGAACAACCGCACGACGACAGTCTCGGTTTCGTATTGCAATGCAGAGTTGCGGATCTGCATTTCGTTGACCCACTTCGTCATCGCGTAATCGTTCAACTGCTTGATCTCATACTCGTCCATCACCGTTTCGACCATCAGGTCGGGCCAGTCGCCGTAGACTTCGGATGACGAGAAGTGGATGAGTCGAAACTTGAGACGCTCCTGGAGGCGAATGATGTTCTTGGCGCCGATCGCGTTCGTGCGCCAGAGAGTCTCGTAGAAGTCTTCGCCGTTCCAACGACCAAACTCCGCCGCGCAATGATAGACGTAATCGAATGGACCGCAGCGTTCGAACACACGCTCGATTTGTCGAAACTCGCCGACGTCGCAACGTGCGTAGAGTGGGACTTCAACATCGGTACGCAGACTGAAGCCGATCTCGTCAGGCTGGTGTTGCAGGTCGCATGAGACGACGTGATGACCACGCTGGCGCAACTCTGAAATCAGGCCTGCGCCGACAGTTCCCAATCCGCCTGTTACAAGTATTCTCATCGTTTTTTTGCCACGGATTACACGGATAACACAGAAAAAGAAATCAATGCTTATCCGTGTAATCCGTGGCTAAATATCTTATCCAGAGCGCGGTTTGATCGGCTTCTAGTGT
>DATENQ010000390.1:0-4259 GCA_035275005.1 Pyrinomonadaceae bacterium
CAGCAGACGCTGCTTCAGCTTACGGCCACCCCACGCAGGATGTTGGCGACGCAGACAGAGCACTGCCTCTTCTATCGTCGTCGCAGTTTTCCGGGGTGAATGATGTGGCCGTCGTGAGCGATCCGCTAATCCGGTCACGCCCTCGTTCTGAAAACGGCCCAGCCACTTATAGGCAGTGGCGGAGCTGATGCCAAACTGACGACACAAGGCTCGGATATTGGCGTTCGGTTGACTGGCTAGTAAAACGAACTGGTGACGTTCTGACATGGTGGACCTCACTCTCCAGGGCATCCTCTCGACTCCTTTCGAGCCGAAAGGTATCAGCAGCGGGAAAAGTGTTTACCATGTCTCCGAACATGTGTTTAGGATGTCTCCGGTCTATACATCTTCCTGACTTGTTCTACTCTTTAGGAACTACAATTCGCTATGAGCTTTTTCGACATTCTCCATCTCGCTCTAAGAAACCTGCGGCAGGCAAAGCTGCGCGCTGTGCTGACGACGATGGGCGTCATTATCGGGGTGGCAGTAATCGTCACGATGGTGTCGTTCGGTCTCGGCCTGCAGAGCAACATGCTTGCGCGTTTCAAAGCGCTCGATCTCTTCAACGAGATTATCGTCTTCGGTCGTGGCCTCGGTAATCTTGCCGGACTCAATGGTCCCTCGCGCGCCAGAGACGAAGGCGAAAGACGAGATGGCCGGCGTGCAAACCGATCGCCCACTCGTATTCTCGACGACGCGGGCGTCAAAGACATCGCCAACGTTCCCGGCGTTGCTTACGTAGAGCCAAACGTCAGCTTCCCGGCCTACGTTCGTTCGAACGGCAAACTGCTCACGCAAAACATCGGCGGCGCGAATATTCCCAACGCTGCAACTCGCTTTCAACACTTCGCTGCGGGGAAAATGATCTCCGCTGCCACCGCTGGTGAAGCAGTTGTGTCCGAACGCTTTATCCGCGACTTCGGTTACGACAAGCCCGCTGATGCCGTCGGCAAGACTTTCGAGTTACTGGCGCCCCCCGAAGAAAAGGGTGAAAACAAGGAAGAAGAGGACGCGCCCAATTTCTTTGGGATTCCGCTGGACGATTCCGGATTTGATGAATCGGGCGCGGGACTACAAACGCGAACGTTTCAAATTGTCGGCGTTCTCAGCGAGATAAAGGAAGGCGCCGGTCAGGGTGGAATGCGCGGCATGATGCAGAACGCCGGCATCTACGTTCCATTGCAGATGGCCCACGCATGGACCACCGAACATCGCAGCCCGATGAGTCGTGTGGCGCTGGCATTGGCGCGACAGGGTGGCAGTCTTGCGGCCGGGCAGAATGAAGGTTATGACTCAGCAGTTGTGCGCGTCACGGATCCGGTCGAGCTGACCAAGGTACGAGAGAAGATCACCGAGCTCGGATTCGGCAGCTTCTCGATTGTTGACGAGCTTGATCAGATCCGAACTGTATTCCTGATCATTGACTCCGTGCTCGGTCTACTCGGTGGGATCTCTTTACTGGTGGCATCGTTCGGAATCGCCAACACGATGATCATGTCGATCCTCGAGCGCACGCGCGAGATCGGGATCATGAAAGCGATCGGCGCCGAAGATCGTGAGATCAAGTTGATCTTCTTTGTTGAAGCAGCAGTGATTGGTTTTGTCGGAGGAGTAATTGGAGTGCTGCTGGCGTGGGGAATTGACGGCCTCGCAAACCGTCTCGCTTATCGATTCATACTCAAACCACAAGGCGCATCGTTCATCGACTTCTTCGACCTCCCGCCTTACCTCTGGCTGGGGGCCATCCTGTTCGCGTTGATCGTCTCAATTCTGGCGGCGCTTTATCCGGCGTCACGTGCGGCGCGTATAGATCCTGTGCGCGCCTTGCGTCACGATTGATTCTCGCGCAAAGCCGCAAAGGCGCAAAGAAAACGCAAAGGAGATGCTTGGCATCTTTGCGTCTTCTTTGCGCCTTGCGTGAAAAAACTTCATCCACTCAGCGCCGTCCCGCAGCGATTGCAGAACCTCGCGGAATGGTCTTTCTGCGGCATCCCGCAGTTCGGGCAGCTCCGTCCCACTTTCAAGTTTGCGCCGCATGACGAACAGAAATCAGCGCCCGCGACGTTGGCCGCGCCGCACGTTCCGCAGCGCCCAGGTAGCGGCGGAACGTACCCGCCTGCTTTGCGTGCGATGTGTTCTTCGATTATCTTCCACGCGTCTTCCGTTATTCTGTATTGCCAGTACGCGCCGAGTGCCGCGAGTGCAAGCAACGGTGGAAAGGCCATGGCGCCGACCGCAGCCACGGCCGCTTTGTCGAACCACTTTTGCATTCCGATCTCCACGCGCGTGCCGCCGGACTCTGGCGTAACCTTGATCGTGAGCGCTGAAGAGAGCCCGGTCAGATCTCTTAACGTGCTCGACTTTCGTGCCTGAATCACACTCGTTGTCGAAACCTGAAACGCCTGCACTTCATAATCGCTGTCAAAAACATTGCGCAGCTCCGTATGCAACTGAGGAATGTCGGCTTCAACTCCGGGATAATATCTGCTATCCATTAATCAACTTCCTTTCGATATGAAAACTATACTGATTCTCGCCCTGCTTGTCGCACTCTCGCTGGCCACGCCAGTCGCACTTACCCAGAACGCAATCGACGGTTTCAGCGCCGCGCGCGCCACCGACCAGCGCCGCTGGGAAGAACAGTTCCGCGCCGTTCCTGATCCAAAGTCGGCCCGCGAACACTTGCGCATTCTTACCCGCGTGCCGCACATCGCCGGCACAAAAGAAGATTACGACACCGCCGTCTACGTTCGCGATCAGCTGCGCAGCTATGGGCTGCCAGCCGAGCTGAAGGAATACGACGTTTGGCTCAACTATCCCAATACGCCGAGCATCGTCGAATTGATCACTACAAAACGCCAGAAACTAAATACTCACGAAGCAGTCGTGCCCGGCGATCCTTCTTCGTCAAATCCCAAGATCACTCCACTCTTCAACGGTTACGCCGCGAGTGGCGACGTGACCGCTCCGGTGGTCTATGCAAACTACGGCTTGCCCAACGATTACGAGGAACTCAAGAAAGCCGGAGTCGACGTCAAGGGCAAGATCGTGGTCGTGCGTTACGGCAATTCATTTCGCGGCGTAAAAGCGAAGGTCGCCGAAGATAACGGCGCGATCGGCTGCATCATCTACTCCGATCCGGAAGACGACGGCTACATGCAAGGCGACGTCTTTCCGAAAGGACCATGGCGCCCGGTCGCCTCCGGTCAGCGCGGCTCGGTCCAGTTTCTGTTTGAATATCCCGGCGATCCTTTAACGCCGGGCAGGCCGTCGATTCCCGGCGAGGCGCGCTTGAGACCGGAAGAGGCGACTGACCTCACGCGCATTCCGGTGCAACCCCTCGCTTACGATGAGGCGAAAACTATCCTGTCACAACTCAAGGGGCCGGTGCGGCCGCGTGGCTTCCAGGGAGGGCTGCCGTTTGCTTATCACGTTGGCGGCACTAACGACGTCAAGCTCCGTTTGAAGACGGACATGGATTACAAGACGCGCAAGATCTGGAACGTCGTCGCGCGTATTGACGGCAACGAGGAGAAGGATCGTTGGGTAGTTCTCGGCAACCATCGCGACGCGTGGGTGTTTGGCGCAGTAGATCCAAACAGTGGCTCGTCGGCGATGTTGGAAGTGGGTCGCGGATTTGGAGAGTTGTTAAAAAAGGGTTGGAAACCGCGACGCACGATCGTGCTTTGCAGTTGGGACGCGGAAGAGTATGGACTTGTCGGTTCGACTGAATGGGCGGAAGAGCTCGCAGCGGAGCTGAGAACGAAAGCTGTCGCTTATCTGAATCTCGATGCGGCTGTTTCGGGTCCAAACTTCAGCGCTTCGTCGGTGCCGTCACTTTGGAAACTGATCCGCGCGGCGACGCGTGATGTGAAAGATCCGAAGACGGGCAAGAGCGTCTATCAACAGTGGCAGGATCGCGCGCGTGAAAACCGTCCCGAGACCGACCAGAGCACAAGCGAGGCGCGCATCGGCGCGCTTGGTTCGGGATCGGATTACACGCCGTTTCTTCAACACCTGGGCGTAGCGTCCACCGACATGGGATTCAGCGGAGACTATGGCGTTTACCATTCGGCTTACGATTCGTTTTACTGGATGGACAAGTTCGGCGATCCGGAATTCAAGTATCACGTCGCGGCTGCGCAAGTGTGGGGCACGCTTGCGATGCGTCTCGCTGATGCTGATGGGTTGTCGTTTGACTACACTGACTACGCCAATCA
>DATENQ010000391.1:0-10906 GCA_035275005.1 Pyrinomonadaceae bacterium
CTTTGAAGTGCCGGTTGAGACTGATGGAGACGTTTGGGCGCGCTACATGGTGCGCATGCGCGAGATGAGGGAGTCGCACAAGATTGCGACGCAGGCGCTCTCGCGTTTACAGCCCGGGCCTGTGAAAGCGGACGCGCCGAAGGTTGTGTTGCCGGATCGCGAAGCGATGAAAAGTCACATGGACGCGTTAATTCATCACTTCCTGATCGTGGCCGAGGGTTTTGACGTGCCGGCGGGCGAGGTTTATCACCCGATTGAAGCGTCGAAGGGTGAGCTCGGTGTTTACATGAAGTCTGATGGTGGACCAAAACCAAGTCGCGTGCATTTTCGTGGTCCGAGTTTCGTGAATCTTTCGGCGCTGCCGGTGATGTCTGAAGGTGAGATGGTCGCGGACATCGTAGCGATTATAGGTTCGCTTGATGTCGTGCTTGGTGAAATCGATAGGTGATTTTTAGCCGCGGATTAACGCAGACCCACGCTGATTCGGATTTATCTGCGTAGATTTGCGTTAATCTGCGGCCAAATAAGATGACTACACAGGTCGTAAATATTCAACCGCTGTCGCAGCCAGTTGATCTGGGCGTGGAGCCGGCGACGTTTTCGCCTGAGGTTGAGGCGGAGATCGATCGTCATCTCGCGAAATATCCGGTGATGCGTTCGGCGATTCTACCGTTGATGTTTATTGTGCAGCGCGAGCGCGGTTATCTCGATCCTCCGGGCGTGCTCTACCTTGCCAATCGATTAATGTTGCGTGTTACGGACATCTGGGAAGTGGCGACGTTCTACTCGATGATACATACCGACCCGATCGGTAAGTATCACATTCAGATCTGTCGCACTCTCTCGTGCAAAATTCGCGGCGCCGGAAAGATCACCGAACACTGCGTACAAAAACTCGGCATCAAGCCAGGCGAAACAACCGCTGACGGACGTTTCACGCTGAGCGAAGTTGAATGTCTCGGCTCGTGCGGCACCGCGCCGATGCTTCAGATCAATTTCGATTATCACGAGGACCTGACGCCGGAGAAGGTGGACCAGATACTAGGGGCGCTGCCGTAAACTTTATGCGTATCGAAGCAATCGGATGTGAGCCACTTCAGCTGCGTCGAGTTCATCTCGAGAACTCGCGCTCGCTCGACGTGTATCGTCGCAACGGTGGTTATGAGGCGATCAAGAAAGTCCTCGACGGCATGTCGCCTGACGACGTGATCAACGAGGTGAAGAAGTCGGCGCTGCGCGGGCGTGGCGGCGCTGGTTTTCCGACCGGGATGAAGTGGAGTTTCGTTCCGAAAGATTCGCCGAAGCCCAAGTACGTCGTCTGCAATGCTGACGAATCAGAGCCGGGCACGTTCAAAGATCGATACCTGATGGAACGCGATCCGCACATGCTGATCGAAGGCATGCTGATCGCCGCCTACGCGCTCTCGTCGAAGACGACTTATATCTACACGCGCGGCGAGTACAAGTATTTGATCGACATCATGGATGTCGCGATAGAAGAAGCTCGCGCGGCAGGACTGGTCGGCAACAACATTCAGGGCACCAACTTCTCCTGCGAGATCTACACGCACACGGGCGCCGGCGCTTACATCTGCGGTGAAGAGACCGCGCTGCTGAGCTCACTCGAAGGACTGCGCGGTCATCCGCGTATGAAGCCTCCCTTCCCTGCTGTTTCGGGCTTGTACGCAGCTCCGACAGTGGTGAACAACGTTGAGACGCTCACCGCAGTGCCCGACATTATCAAGATGGGCGGCGAGGCTTATCAGAAGCTCGGCACCGAGAAGAGTGGCGGCACAAAAGTCTGGTCCGTCTCCGGTCACGTCAACCTTCCCGGCGTTTACGAACTGCCGATGGGTTATGACGACATGGAAAAGTTCATCATGGAAGACTGCGGGGGGATGCTCGACGGCAAGAAACTGAAAGCCGTGATTCCCGGTGGCTCGTCGGTCTACATCATGCGCGCCGATCAGATCATCGGCAAAGACGTGCGCATGGATTACGAAGGACTGGTGGCGGCGGGTTCGAGTGTCGGCTCGGGTGGTTTCATCGTGATGGATGAGACGGTTGATATTTTTGAGTCAACGAAGAATTTGACTGAGTTTTACAAACACGAATCGTGTGGCTGGTGTACGCCGTGTCGCGAAGGCACTGACTGGCTGGTGAAGGTTTTCAAACGGATCGATAGCGGCGGCGGGCGTCCGGAAGACGCGCAACTGATGCTCGATCTCTGCGACAACATCGAAGGCAAGTCTTTTTGCCCGTTGGGTGATGCCGCGGCGTGGCCCATCCAGTCAGCGATCAAGAGATTTCCAGAAGATTTCAAACAAAGATTATTAGCCATGGATAACACGGATTCACACGGAAATGATTTATCTGTGTAATCCGTGTAAATCCGTGGCAAAAACTTATTTAGATGTCCACTGATCTAGTCAAAGTCACTATCAACGGCAAAGATTTTCAGATTCCGAAGGGCGCGCGTCTGATCGACGTCTGTCGCGACAACGGGTTTGATATTCCGTCGTTCTGTTATTACTCCGACCTCGCGCTGCAGGCGTCGTGTCGCATGTGTCTCGTGCGCATCGAGAAGATGCCGAAACTGCAAACGTCCTGCACGATCATCTGCACCGACGGCATGATCGTCACTACGCAGAGCGAGGAGATCGAGAAGGCCCAGCGCGGCATGACCGAGTTTCTGCTGGCCAATCATCCGCTCGATTGTCCCGTCTGCGATCGCGGCGGCGAGTGTGAGCTACAGGAGATGACGTTTGACTGGGGCGGCCTCGAAGAGCGCTTCACCGAACGTAAAAACTACGCCGCCGAACGCTATCTCTCGCCGATGGTCGCGAACGATCCGCAGCGTTGCATTCTCTGCAAACGCTGTACGCGCGTGTGTGACGAGTGGATGGGCGAAGATGCGATCGAAGCGGGCGGTCGCGGTGCGCATACCGTGATCGGAACGTATCTCGGCTGGCTCGATTGTTCGCAGTGTGGAAACTGTATCGAGGTTTGTCCTACCGGAACGCTGCTCGATGCGACTTACCGCCACCAGACACGGCCCTGGGAGCTCGCGCAAAACATCACGACGTGCAACTTCTGTTCAGACGGTTGCCAGATGTCGCTCGGCTCGCGTGGCGGCGAAGTGTTGCGTGCGGTCGCGCGTGATCGTTATGTCAACGGCATCAATGGCGAGTTTCTATGCGTGAAAGGTCGATTCGCACATCCGTTCATCAACCACGAAGCGCGCATTCGCACGCCGATGATCCGTTACAAGAAAGGCGGCAAGCTGATTCCCGCAACGTGGGACGAAGCTATTCGTCACATCGCCGAGCGTCTCGACAAAGTTGCGAACGATCGCGGTCGCAATGCGATTGGCGTCGTTGGTAGTCCGCGGCTGACAAACGAAGCGCTCTACGTATTGAAGAAGTTCGCAACCGAGCTCGTCGGCACTGATAACTACACGACAACAGATCTCTTCAGTCTCAGGAGTTTCTTCCAGAACCTCGGAGGGCCGCTGGCAACGCATCGCGACATTCGTTACGCAAAGACGATCGTTCTGATCGGCGGCGACCCGGGAGAGTTGCAACCGTTGACCGGCAAACAGATTCGCCAGGCCGTGAGAAATGGCGGCGCTACGCTGGTGCTCGTCAATTCAGTTCCGATTCGACTGCGCGAACAAGCGAAGGTTTTTCTGCACATTAGACCGGGAACGGAAGACGCCATCGCGCTCGCGATTGCGGATGCGTCAAACGCTTCCCTCGCGGCGCAGAAAGCCGGTATCGACGCAAAAGAGATCGACGCCGCGCGCGAGACAATTGCAAATACCACCGGCGATGTAGTGGTAATGTTTGGTCATCAACTGAACAGCGCAGCGCAGGCAATCATCGCGCAGCTGCCGCAGTCGCTTGCCGGCGAAGGTCGCCGTGTTCTGTTCCACCCGTTGCCGTTCTTCAACAACAGCATCGGGGCGCACGACATGGGCATGATGGACGCGCCAACCTCTCCAGGTCAGATTCTGGGCGCTGCAGGCAGCGAGATTAACGCGCTCTACATTGCCGGAAGTTTCCTGCCGGAACATTTCAAGGGACGTGAAGACGCGCTCTCCAAACTCGATTTTCTTGTCGTCCAGGAACTCTTTGAAAACGACACTACCGCGGCCGCTGACGTAGTTCTGCCCGCTGCTTCCTACGCCGAACAGGACGGCACGTTTACGAACAATGACGGCTTGGTCCAACGTGTGCGGCAGTCGATTGCGCCGCTGCACCAGTCAAAGCCTGACTGGATGATCGTCGCGCAACTGGCAAGAGAGTTGGGTATGGATTTTGGTTATGAGATGTCGGCCAGCGCGGTCTTTAGAGAGATTGGCGAGCGCGTGCAGGCTTATTCCGGAATGCGTTATCCGCTGTTGAAGGACGAGACGAATCCCGTTCAGGCTAAATACCAGGTGACAGGTGCAGGAGACTTGTCAGCCGAGCTCGACGCGGTTCGCAGTCGAGTTGAATCACTGCCTGACACGGGCGAGAAAATCACTGTGACACCTGATGTCGGAACAGAGTTATTCCGGCTCGGAATGCTGACGGACAAAGTGGCGCAATTCCATCTGCTGGCCAACGGCAATCCGCGCCCCGAGACCACAGCGGTTTCACCGTTGTATCAAATAACGGTGGGAGCTTGAGTCATTGAGAAGGAATCTCACGCAAAGGCGCAAAGACAGCAAAGAAAACCAAAAGACTCCCTTTGCGGCTTTGCGTGAGAAAAACCTGCGCTAATGGATACTGCGATCGACATTGTCCTGAAGCTCATCGCCATCTCGGTGGTGTTTGTCGTCGTGCTCCTCGTCGTCGCTTACACCGTCCTGGCAGAGCGTCGCGTACTCGGTTTCATACAGGGCCGCCTCGGTCCGAACCGAGTCGGTTACGGCGGCATCCTTCAACCCTTCGCAGACCTTCTGAAGTTCATTCTTAAAGAAGACATCGTCCCCGACAAATCAACGCGCTTCATCTACGTTCTCGCTCCCGTGATCGCCACGATGGCCGCATTGATGACGATGATCGTCTATCCCTTCGGACCGGACACACGAATTCCTTTCACTTCGATCACGATCCCGCTGGTGGTCGCGCGTTTAGACATCGGCTTACTTTACGTGCTCGGCATCACTTCAATCGGCGTGTACGGGATCATGCTTGCGGGCTGGTCGTCAAACAACAAGTACAGCCTGATGGGCGGCCTGCGCTCGTCTGCTCAAATGATCTCGTATGAGCTCGCGCTTGGCTTGAGTTTGATCGGCGCCATCCTGCTTGCCGGCACCTTGGATCTCGCACAGGTTGTAGAACAACAATCGGGTTGGCACGGCTTGCGCTGGCTGATCTTCTTTCAGCCGCTCGGTTTCATCATCTACATGATCTCGGCGATTGCGGAAACCAATCGTGTGCCTTTCGACTTGCCCGAAGCTGAAACCGAGTTGGTGGCCGGCTTTCACACGGAATACAGCGCGATGAAGTTTGCGCTCTTCTTCCTCGCTGAATACATCAACATGTTTACGGTTGCGATGCTCGCGACCACGATGTTTCTGGGCGGCTGGAACGTGCCGTTCCTCGATTCGATCTTTGCGCGCGGGACGTTTCTGTTTGGACTGGTGAGCGCGATCGGCTTTCTGTTGAAAGTCGTACTCATCCTTTTCCTTTACATCTGGTTGCGCGGAACGCTGCCGCGCTTTCGCTTCGATCAGTTGATGAGCTTTGGCTGGAAGTTTCTGCTGCCTTTGGCGCTGATCAACATCTTCATCACAGCCACGTTGATATTTTTAAGGGTTCCCGGGTTTTCCTGATGCTGGTGCTTCTCTTCATTCTGTTTGGCGGACTCGCGATCGGCTGCGCCCTGGCCATGGTCGCGCAGCGGAATCCGCTCTACAGTGCGATCTCGCTGGTCGGCGTCTTTATTTCCCTCGCGTGTTTGTACGTGATGCTGGCGGCGCCTTTCATTGCGGCGGTGCAAGTGGTTGTCTATGCAGGCGCGATCATGGTGCTGGTGGTATTCGTCATCATGTTGCTCAACGTCGAGGAGGAGGAACGAGGGCGCGGCCGGCTTAAGTTTCTGGTGCCCACGGCTGTCGCACTGGCGGCGATTCTGATCGCGGAGGTTGCGTTCATCCTCGTGACAGTGCAGGAGTTTAGAGTTAATCCAGCGACGGGCGTGGGGTTGACGCACTCGATCGGCACGAGTTTGTTTACACGTTACCTTTTGCCGTTTGAGATAACTTCGATACTGCTGCTGATGGCGATTGTCGGCGCGATGACCCTCGCGCGACGCGGCGGGTTGTTGTCATCAAGTACTCGCGTAATCCCGGGAGTAACTACACTGCCCCGTTCGCTGGTGGATCCGAAAGCAGCTCCGGACGACTTGCGCGCAGTGGAAGCTGATTCGACAGACGAAGCGGCACGTTTATTAGGTGTCAGGGGTTTACGCGACCAGTCGGATCGAAACGAATAGACATGGAACCACAACTTTCATGGTACCTGGCGCTCTCCGCCGTGTTGTTCACGATCGGCGTGACGGGCGTAATCATCAAGCGAAACGTCATCGCGATGTTCATGTGTATCGAGCTGATGTTGAATGCAGTGAATTTGACGTTCGTTGCGTTTGCCAGTTTCTTTCAGGACGTCACCGGACAGCTCTTTGTGTTCATCGTCATGACTGTCGCCGCGGCTGAAGCTGCGGTTGGTTTGGGAATCATCATCTCGATCTTTCGCAATCGCGAGTCGCTGGATGTCGATGACGCAAGTATCTTAAAACTTTAGCCACAGCTAAACGCGGATTTTATTCACGCATGGAAAACAACCTGCTCAGCCTGATCATTTTCGCGCCGCTTGCGGGCGCCGCGATCAATTGGTTTGTGGGCAGGCGTGTGCGCGATGAGCGGTTCATCGGCGTGGTGGCGTGCGGATCGATAGCGATTTCGACGATCGTTGCGTTCTACCTCGCGTTGGGATCAGGTGGCGCGCTGCGTTCTGAGACGCCCGTGCTCGATCACATCTGGACGTGGTTGCAAGTCGGAACTTTTCGCGCCGACTTCGCGCTCGCAATGGATCGACTAAGCGGGACTTACGCGCTCTTTGTCACGTTTGTTGGGTTCCTGATTCACGTCTTTGCCGTCGGCTACATGCACGGCGAGACGGGCTTCTATAGGTTCTTTGCGTTTCTCAACCTGTTCATGTTTGCGATGTTGACGTTGATCCTTGCCGACAACTTCGTGCTCATGTTTGTCGGCTGGGAAGGTGTGGGTCTCTGTTCCTACTTGCTGATCGGTTACTACGTCGACCGCAAGGAAGCAGGCGACGCCGCGAAGAAAGCGTTTATCACCAACCGCATCGGCGACTGGGGCTTCGTCCTTGGCATCATGCTGACGTTCTTCGTCACTGGGTCAGTCAGTTTCTTCGCGAATCCGGCCGCGGGCGAGGCCGCGCACACAGCGTTGTCGTTCTTCAAGAATCAGCCGGTCGACCCATTCACAGCCGGAGCGATCATCGCGGGCGGAGCGACGTCGATTGCGGTGCTGTTGTTCATCGGGGCCGCGGGCAAGAGCGCGCAAATACCGCTGTTTGTTTGGCTGCCTGACGCGATGGCCGGTCCGACGCCGGTCTCGGCGCTGATTCACGCGGCGACGATGGTGACCGCCGGCGTCTACATGATCGTGCGCTGTTCGGAGATCTTTGTACACGCGCCGACCGCGATGTTTATCGTCGCCATCATCGGTGCTGCTACCGCTCTCTTCGCGGCAACGATCGGTCTCGCGCAAAACGACATCAAGAAAGTTCTTGCTTACTCGACCATTTCGCAGCTCGGTTACATGTTTCTTGCCTGTGGCGTCGGCGCGTTTATCGCCGCGATTTTCCATGTCATCACACACGCATTCTTCAAGGCGCTGCTGTTTCTTGGCTCCGGCTCGGTGATTCACGGTATGCATCACGAGCAGGACATGCGCCGGATGGGCGGGCTTAAGAAATACATGCCCATCACGTTTGCGACAATGGTGACGGGCTGGCTGGCGATCAGCGGGATTCTGCCTTTTGCCGGATTCTTTTCGAAGGACGAGATTCTCTGGAAGACATGGAGCGCTTCGATTCCGTTTAGCAAGCTGCTTTGGGTTGTCGGCGTGCTCACTGCGCTTCTAACCGCAATCTACATGACGCGCATGATGGTGATGACGTTCTGGGGTGAGGAGCGTTTTCGCGATACACATGCAGTCAAACACGAAGAACCGGATGCTCATCACGGGCCAGTCGTGCCGCACGAGTCTCCGCGACTAATGACGATCCCTTTGATCGTGCTGGCGGTGTTGTCGACGATTGGCGGTTTTATCGGCGTGCCGTATGCGTTGAGCTCAATCTTCACAGACAAAGACGTCAACGTTATCGAGCACACACTCCATCCGGTGGTTGCCGAGTTCCCGTCTGCGACAGAGCACGCTGTCGCCGAATCGCATCCGGGAGAGCCACCAGTAACAACCGAGCACGCACCCGTAACAGCGGCGCACTCGTCGGAAGAGGTTTCCGCTGAACGTATGCTGGCCGCAGTTTCCTTGCTCATCGCTGTGTTAGGCATCGGCGCGGGCTGGTACTTGTTTAAGCGACGGCCGTTGTTACAGATGCCACGACTGCTCGAGAACAAGTACTACGTTGACGAGATTTACGACGCCGCGCTGATCCGCCCGATTGAGGCCGTCTCGCGCGAAGGGCTTTGGAAGATATTTGATATTGGCGTAATCGACGGCATCCTGCACTCAATTGGCGATCTATTCACCGAAGCAGGGCGACTCGCGCGCTACCTGCAAGCAGGTTTCGTACGCGGCTACACTGCCATCATCCTTTTCGGAGCACTAATTTTAATCGGACTGTTTGCGTTTACCTGGGCTATCCAGGCTGCGACTCAGTAACTGTCACTGATTACACCGATGCCGCACTTACTAACGATCCTGATTCTCTTGCCTGTAGCGGGCGCGCTCGCACTGGTGCTCTATAGCTTTGTGTCGGGCAGTCGCGAAGAGCATTACCGCTGGATCGCGCTCGTCGTGACAGTGGCGACGTTTGCTGTTTCGCTATTTCTGCTACAGGGCGTGGGCGCAAGTGGCGCGGAGTTCAGGTTTGGAGACAATGTAAGTTGGATCGGTACGATTAACGCTAACTATCATGTCGGTGTCGATGGCATTAGTCTGTGGCTGGTTCTTTTGACGACGCTGCTGATGCCGGTCTCGGTGCTGTCGAGTTGGACTGCTGTCAAGAAGCGACAACTCTCTTATTACGCCTTTCTGCTCATTCTCGAGTCGGCGATGATCGGCGTCTTCGTTTCGCTCGACCTGCTGCTGTTCTACCTGTTCTTCGAAGCGTCGCTGATCCCGATGTTCTTCCTGATCGGAATCTGGGGTGGCGAACGTCGCATCTACGCCGCGATCAAGTTTTTCATCTACACGGCGGTGGGTAGCTTATTGATGCTCGTCGGCATCATCGCGCTCTATTACCTTTACGGTACCTTTGATTACCAGGCTCTGCTGCAAGCGATATCCGAGCGACCGCTTTCGGAGCGCGCGGAGTTCTGGCTGTTTCTTGCGTTTGCCCTCGCGTTCTGCATCAAGGTGCCGCTGTTTCCATTTCACACCTGGTTGCCCGACGCGCACACCGAGGCGCCTACGGCAGGTTCGGTAATTCTTGCAGGTGTGTTGCTCAAAATGGGAACGTACGGACTTTTGCGTTTCAATTTGGGACTCTTTCCGAACGCCTCGCGCGATTGGGCGAAGGTCATAATGATCCTTGCTGTAATCGGAATCATCTATGGCGCGCTGGTCGCGATGGTCCAGCCGGACTTCAAGCGGCTTGTCGCCTACTCGTCGGTTAGTCACATGGGATTCGTCGTGCTGGGGCTGTTCTCTTTCACAGAGCTCGGCATGCAGGGCGCGCTTTACCAGATGCTCAATCACGGTGTTTCGACTGGCGCGCTTTTCCTCTTCGTCGGGTTTATTTACGAACGACGCCACACGCGCATGATCAGCGAGTTTGGCGGACTGACTAAACCTATGCCGTGGTTCTCGACATTGTTTGTGTTCGCGTCGCTGTCGTCGATTGGTCTGCCGTTTTTGAACGGGTTCGTGGGCGAGTTTTTCATCCTGATCGGGACGTGGACGTCGCAAGCCGTTGGTCGTCCGTGGATAGTGACGATGCTCGCGGCCACCGGGGTGATCTGGGCGGCCGTTTACATGCTTTGGATGTTGCAGCGAGTGGTCTTTGGGCCGATTACCAATCCCGAGAACGAGCGCTTGTCAGATTTGAATAGTCGTGAGCTGGGGCTGTTGTTGCCGTTGCTGTTCCTGATGCTTTTCATGGGTGTTTATCCGCGCGTCTTCCTCGATCGTTCGAAGGCAAGCGTACAAACTGTTCAGAGGCGCGTTTCGCCCGCTGCCGGCGGCTCATACACGGTCGACCTTTCTTCACGCAAAGACGCAAAGGAAGCAAAGGAGGGCTCGAGATGATGGGTTACTTTGCTTTCTTTGCGCCTTTGCCTGAGATCTTTCTTGCACAATCAGTGATGCCGATCGTCAACTGGCCGTTAATAGCACCCGAAGTAATCGTTTGTCTGGCCGCCGTGATCGTCATGTTCGTCGACGCGTTTGTGCGACCGACGCAGCGCTGGATCACGGGCGGTATTGCGATGGCCGGCATCGTTGTCGCCGCTGTCGCCACCGTCTTGCTTTGGGCGAACGGGATAGGCGCCACCGCACCCGCGGATGCGTTCAACGGAATGATCGTGCTCGACGAGCTTCGCCTCGGCTTCACGCTCATCTTCCTGCTCGTCTCCGGCCTGACATTGTTGATTTCGACTGTCTGGGTCGGCGGCGAGAACCTCCCGGCAGGAGAGTTTC
>DATENQ010000392.1:0-2975 GCA_035275005.1 Pyrinomonadaceae bacterium
AGCGGGGGCAAGCCCCTCTTCCTGACTTGTTCTATTCTTAGTTTCAAAATTCTTCTCGGCGCTTGCAACCTTTCTGACGCGGGTGCAGTATTAACAGTCCACCTACTTTCTTCGAGGAGACCCATCATGATTCTTCGGCGCCCTGCAGCTATAGTGCTGCTTTTAATCTTTCTGATTTCGCCCGCAACGACTTTTGCACAACAGGCCCAGCAAGCTCCAACTCCAGATCCAAACGATCCGATTCAGCGTATCAAGGATGAAGGCATGAATCGCTCTCAGGTGATGCAGACGCTGAGCTACCTGAGCGACGTCATTGGACCACGTCTCACGGCTTCGCCCGGCATGAAACGCGCTAACGAGTGGACGCGCGATCAGTTGACCAAGTGGGGACTTCAGAATGCGCACCTCGAATCGTGGGGTCCTTTTGGTCGTGGCTGGACCTTGAAGCGGTTCTCAGCGCAAGTCACGGAGCCGACCGCCTTTCCGGTGATTGCGTATCCAAAAGCGTGGTCGCCCGGGCTCGCATCTCCGCTCACCGGCGACGTCGTTTATATCGACGCGAAGACTGAAGCAGACCTGGAAAAGTACAAAGGCAAGTTGAACGGAAAGATCGTACTCACCGCTCCAATGCGCGATGTTGCGGCTCACTTTGAAGCACCGGGCACGCGGTTGAATGAAAAGGAATTGCTGGCACTCGCCGATGCGCCCGAGCCGCGTGCCGGCGGTAATCGTCGAAACTTCGATAGTGCGCAATTCAGAGCTCTCTTCGAGTTTACGAATGCCAAGCTGCGTTTCTTCCAGGCTGAAGGCGCGGCGCTGCTCGTCGATCCAAGCCGAGGTGATGGCGGCACTATGTTCGTCCAATCAGCGTCCGTCCCGCCGCCGGCCGGCGCAACCGGATCACCGTTTCGAGGTCCATCGCCATACGACAAAACCGCAAAGACAATGCCGCAAGTCGTCCTCGCTATCGAGCACTACAACCGCATCGTGCGCATGTTGCAGGCAGGCGAACCGGTGAAGATGACGGTGGACTTGTCAGTCGAATGGCAGGACGCAGATCAGATGGGCTACAACACGATCGCGGAGATTCCCGGCACCGATTTGAAAGACGAGATCGTGATGCTCGGTGGTCACATGGATTCCTGGCATTCGGGTACGGGCGCCACTGACAACGGAGCGGGTGTTTCCGTTGCGATGGAAGCCGTGCGAATCATCCAGGCGCTCGGTCTCAAACCGCGCCGCACCATTCGGATCGGACTGTGGAGTGGTGAGGAACAGGGACTGCTCGGTTCACGCGCCTACGTTGCCGAGCATTTCGGCACTATGTCGAGTCCCGCAACCTCAGCCGCACCGGCAACCGGCAACACAAGCACGAATGGCAACGGAAACGGCAATGGAAATGGTAACGGCAACGGAAGTGCTGCTGCGGCTGCGCCAACCCTCGTAAAGAAAGCCGAATACGAGAAGCTGAGTGGCTACTTCAATCTCGACAATGGCACCGGCAAGATTCGCGGCGTTTATCTGCAAGGCAACGAAGGCGTTCGCGCCCTCTTCCGGCAGTGGCTGGCGCCGTTCCGAGACATGGGCGCAAGCACGCTCACGATCTCCAACACCGGCGGCACTGACCACCTGTCTTTCGATGCGATTGGTTTGCCGGGATTTCAGTTTATCCAGGATGAGATCGAATACGACACGCGCACACACCACTCAAACCAGGATGTGTTCGATCGTATCCAGGGTGATGACATGAAGCAGGCGGCGACGATCATGGCAGTCTTCGTCTATCAAACTGCCATGCGCGACGAGAAACTGCCGCGCAAAAAATAATCCGTCCAAAATCCGTGTAATCTGTGGTTAAACCAGCCGCGGATTACACGGATTTTTATTGTCCGCCATTCGTGAGCACGTATTGCTTCACGTAGCGACGCAGATTTTCGATGTTCGTAGCGCGATAAGCTTTAAAATCCTGCGCGATACCCTCATCCGGAAGCCCGAGCAGTATGAACGCTTCCAACAGCCCCTCCTTATCGAGCTTCCTGATGATCTGAAGCGAAGGATCGATGTTCTTAGTGCTCTTCTGTTCATCCAAAACCTTCAACGCCGCGCGCATGGCCGCCGCTTCTTCTTTCATACTGTGCCGGTAAGCCTTTTCATCCGGATACTGCTTTAGGAATTCCGTCGAAGCCCAACTCGCGCGCACGAGACTATACGTCACCCACGCCGCTGATGAACCGACACCAGCAGGTATGTCGACGCGCGGATGATTGAGATTGACATGCACTTTCTCGGCCCAGTTCAGGAATCCGGTGCGGGCTGCACGGCTATACGGTTCGGCGATGTACGACTCGACAAACTTGTCACCGGCTTCACTGACGCGGCCCTGCTTCATGAGCGAGTCGCCCCAATAGCGATACGCCGCCTCGCGATCCGGATTGATCTCGATGGCGCGCGCAAACCACTCGCTTGCTTTAACCTGCTCGGCGCTCTTGAAGTAGATGTCGCCAATCATCAGCGCCGCTTCATAAAGCTTCGGATCGAGAACCAGCGCGCGTTGGTAATTTTCCAGTGCCTTGGGGAATTCACCTTTTGCGAAGGCAGCCTCTCCTTCGCGCATCGCGTCATCCACATCTTTTTTAGTTGAAACGCCCTGAACTATTGCGAGCAGAGAGATGATGAAGATTCCAAGGAATTTGAGGTGATCAGACATTTAGGGCCGCAGATAAACGCAGATGAACGCGGATTATAAACCTGCGTTCATCCGCGTTCAATCCGCGGCCCTGCTCTTTACGTCAGCTTGGATTGCGTTCGAGTTCGGGTTGATACGACGGGCGGCCCTCAGGTTGATGAGACGGCCGCTTCTCCGCGTTCGGAAGATAGTCGCCGATAAAGTTTCGCAGCGACGTAATCAGCGCCGGCAGCACCACTGTCTTCGCCGTTTTCGAAAGCTCCTGCACAACTGCGTCACCGATGTTTCC
>DATENQ010000393.1:0-13997 GCA_035275005.1 Pyrinomonadaceae bacterium
CGTTGGGGAAACACGTCGGGAGTTTCTTCAAACTACGCCGACATCACAAACATCTCGCTTAAAGAAGGGCGCTTCATTACCGACTCGGACGACCAGCAACGTTCGAACGTCATGGTTATCGGCGTGAACGCCGCTGAAGCGCTCTTCCCGGGTTACAACACGATCGCCGGCGCGCAGGTGCGCATGGGTGGTTACAACTTCGAAGTAGTCGGCGTGCTGGAGAAACGCAAAGCCGGATTCTTCGGAGAGAACGAAGAAGACAACGCGGTCTACATTCCGTTTCGTACCGCGCAAAAGATCGCGCCCGCGAAGGGTTACCTGCTGCTGGTGATTCGTGGTCGCACCGGACAAGTCCAGGAAGCACTGACGCAAGCCGAAGAGATTTTGCGCCGTCGCCGTCACGTCAAGTTTGGCGATCCGAACAACTTCGATATCAAAACGGCTGACAAGTTTATCGAACAGTTTGACAGCATCACGGCGATGGTTGGATTGATCGCCATTGCCATCTCGAGTTTGGGCCTGCTCGTCGGCGGTATCGGCGTGATGAATATCATGCTGGTGAGCGTGACCGAGCGCACGAAGGAGATTGGCGTTCGCAAAGCTATTGGCGCGCGGCGTAGAGACATTGTGCGCCAGTTTCTTTTCGAAGCGATGATGCTGACATTTCTTGGCGGCGTGCTTGGTGTGCTTTTGGCAGTTGGTATTAGTCAGTTGCTCATGCTGCTGATTCCGAGCATGCCTGCGTCGATTCCTACGTGGGCGGTTGTCACAGGGTTAACTGTGTCGATTGGCGTAGGGTTGATCTTCGGTGTGTGGCCCGCGCGCAAAGCCTCAAAGCTGGACCCCATCGAGTGTCTCCGCTATGAATAATCCACAGATTACGCGGATTTAGTGTTAATCTGCATGATCTGTGGAGCGAGATTTCGTCAAGGAATTCCTAACTTACATTCAAGTCGAGAAGGGTCGCGCTCGTCACACTCTCGACAGTTACAAACGCGATCTCGAACGGCTCCAGGCGTGGGCCGTCGCGAATAAGAAACAGATCACGGAACTGACGCGCGCTGACTTGCGAAAGTGGATCGCGAGTCTGTCGCGTGAAGGACTGGCGCCCCCGTCGATCAAGCGTGCGGTCAGCGCTACGCGTGGGTTCTTCAAGTTTCTAATGCTCGACGGTCATATAAAGTCTCATCCTTCGGAGGATCTCCATACGCCGCAGCGCTTCAGCTACCTGCCGAAGTTTCTCACTGAGGAAGAGATCAATCGTTTGCTCGCGGCGCCCGACATCGCGACCGAAGAAGGCATTCGCGATCGCGCGATATTGGAGATCATGTATGCCACCGGATTGCGAGTTTCAGAGCTCGTTGGTTTAAAGCAGGCGGATGTCGATCTGCTCGCGGGACTAGTTGTGTGTCATGGCAAAGGAAATAAAGAACGTCGCGTGCCGCTGGGCAAGAGTGCGATTCACTGGTTGCAGCAGTATGCGGCGGTGAAAGCGGGTTATGGAAAGCAGACGTCGCCGCACGTTTTTTTGTATCGTGGCCGGCCGTTCACGCGACAACTTGCGTGGTCCATGATCAAGCGACACGCGGAGAAGGCGGGCATCAAGGATGTTTCGCCGCACACACTGCGACATAGCTTTGCCACGCACCTCTTGCAACACGGTGCTGATTCGCGTTCGGTGCAGGCGCTGCTCGGACATAGCGATATCTCGACGACGCAGATCTACACGCATATTACCGATATGCACTTGCGCTCGGCTTACGATCGGCATCATCCGCGGGCTCGCATGAAGACAGGACTGCCGGATGTTCAGGATTAGCGAGCCGTCGGAGCGGGATGTCGATCAGTTCATTTCGTCGCAGCGCAACTTGCCGTTCACGTACACGGAAATCGGCGCAACGAATGCGACGCCGCCGTCGTCGGGTTACAAAGTCGATCACAATCGCATTCGATTAGGTGAAGGTGAAGCCGTATACCAGCGCGCTTTTGATAGTTTGAAGAACTGGCGGCAGTTTGAGCTTGGTTGGGTAGGGATTGTGCCGCGTGGTGTCATGGTTGAAGTTGGCGCGACGGTAGCGGTGAAGGCGCGCGCGTTTGGAACGTGGTCGTTGAATGCGTCGCGTGTGGTTTATGTGATTGACGAGCCGCGCCGGTTCGGGTTCGCGTACGGGACGTTACCGGATCACGTCGAATGTGGCGAGGAACGTTTTCTTGTCGAATGGCTGTCAGACGATTCCGTTTGGTACGACATCCTCGCCTTTTCACGCCCCCAACATCCGCTCGTGAAGCTCAGCTCTCCTTTAGCTCGCCTTCTCCAGAAACGCTTCGCTCGCGAATCTCTTGCGCGAATGAGGTTAGCCACGGATTTGCACGGATGAACACCGGATTCATCATAATGCGGCGCAGGAAACAATCGTCCAAAGTCTTCGCGAACTCGTGCTTGAACGCAAAGAGTATCTCGGAAGCTAAAGGATCTTCGTTGAGTTGCATAACCTGGTTTGCTCGTGAACCGTAGACACGCAGCAGTCGCCCAGGTCCCTTGAACTCCGCGGCGAATGAAGAAAAGTTAACGGCGCCCGGCAAAACTTCCTTCGCCGTTGTGCATGGGGGCGAAGGTCGTCCGAGTTTACGAAAAATCAAGTCAACGCACTCCTCAGCCAGGCTTCGATACGTTGTCAGTTTGCCACCAACGATCGACAACAGATTGCTGAGCCGCGGATGTTCACGAATGAAATGTCGCCGCGTTATGCTCTGCTCGTCCTTCTCGCCTGTAACCGGCAGCGGTCGAACTCCTGAATAAGTGTAGAGCACATGCTCACGCATTAATCGCGCTTCTGGAAAAGCCCGGTTAGTCTCGGCGAGCAGGTAGTCGATTTCCCAAAGCTCGCTCTGGACCTCGTCGGGATCATCGTCAAAGCGAACGTCAGTGGTTCCAATGAGATAGTTTCCATTCCACGGAATTATGAAAAACGGACGTTTATCGCTCTCCGCCTCGAGATAGATCGCATTTGCAGGCGCACCTGCGAATGGCGCGACAACAATGTGACTGCCCTTGGTCCCGCCAATCAGCTTGGGACTGTCAAACGGCGCATCTTCGAGCAAATAGTCAACCCACGGCCCACTCGCATTTACAATCACGCTGGCCGGCGCAAGCTGCTTCTCCCCTTCATAAACAAACTCAATCCCGGAACCCGTTAACCTCGTCACAGGCGCGTAAGTGTAAACCTCTGCGCCGTGCTCGCTTGCCGCCAGCACATTTTCCAACACCAATCGCTCGGCAAATTCGACTTGCGCGTCATAGTAGAGCGCCGAGCCACGCAGGCCATCTGGATTCAACCCGGGTAACTGTTCGAGAGTCTTGCGGTGCGAGAGCATCCGGTGCCGCGGAAGCGATTTCGTAAACGACAGCAGGTCGTAAACAATCATCCCGGCGCGAATGGTCAACGGTCCGCGCTGGCTGTCATTGTAAATAGGAATCGTAATCGGCAACGGCCGAACCAGGTGCGGCGCGATTCGCAGCAGTATCTCGCGTTCACGCAACGACTCGCGCACCAGGCCAAACTCGCAATGCTCGAGATATCGCAGCCCACCGTGAATAAGTCGCGTGGACGCGGCGCTGGTGCCGCTACCGATGTCACTCTTATCGATGAGCAACACCTTCAACCCACGCATAGCGGCATCGCGAGCGATCCCGGCGCCGTTGATTCCAGCGCCGATGACGATCACGTCAAAAGTCATAAAAGCAGTCTATACAGACCATATAGTATTCGCCATGCACGCTCTGAGTTTCACCATCGCGCTCACCATCACGAGTCGCGCCGCAGCTCATCAATCAAAATTAATTTGAGAGATGTCAAAGAGAGCCTTTGCAAGCCCAAGACTCTTGATAATCCTCAATTCTTCTAAACGCGCTAATCCCATCCATTTACGGGCATAAACTTTGCTCCAAAACCGCTACAAATTCGGGCCAACAGCAGTTCAATCCGGCCCCAAAGAAGGAGCATCAAATATGCGAGTCTCCCGGCACAAAATCCATCTTCTCCATTACTTTCTTCTGCTCACCCTTTTAACCATTCCAACCATAGCCCGCGCTGACGACGATGATGACAAAGATGACGATTACGATGTGAAAGCTCGCGTCGTCCGCATCAGCCTGCTCGGCGGCGAGGTTAACCTGAAGCGCAACGACAACAAGGATTGGGAGCCCGCTCGGCTGAATTATCCGCTGGTCGAGGGCGACACAATCGCAACCAGCAAAGACGCCAACCTCGAAATTCAGATCGATGCGCGCAACTTCGTCCGACTCGCAGCGAATTCAGTGCTGCGCATCATCACGCTGCGCGACGAAGGACTCGCGATCAGCGTCGTCGAAGGCACCGCCACGATCCGGCTCGCGAGGTTTGATCGCAGCAAAAACGGCTACTTCGAAATCGACGCGCCTAAAACAACCATGGCCGCGGAGAAAGAAGGGCTTTACCGGATCGACGTGCCGCGCGAGGGACGCGTCCGTTTGACCGTGCGCGACGGTGGCAGCGCGCGGATTTACTCAGACACGTCTGGTTTTACTTTGCGCGACGGCCGTTCGGCGGAACTGGTGGTCAATGGTGATGACGCCGGCGACTGGGAATTCACCGCCGCCGCGCCACGCGATGCCATCGACGCCTGGGTCAGCGGCCGCGAACAGGACCTGGCAAAGCGACTTAAGTACGACGTCAAGTACTTCGACGAATCTGTTTGGGGCGCTGAAGAGCTTGAGGCATACGGCGATTGGGCCCAGACAGACGAGTATGGTTGGATTTGGCGGCCGCACACGTCCGTGATTAGCGGCTACGCTGATTGGGCGCCTTATCGCTACGGCAGTTGGACGTGGTGTCCGCCTTATGGCTGGACGTGGGTCGGCTACGAACCTTGGGGATGGGCGCCTTATCACTACGGACGTTGGGTCTATGTCAATAACTATTGGGCCTGGGCGCCGCGCTACAGATTCGCTCGTCACCGCAGTTGGTGGCGGCCCGCGCTCGTGGCTTTCAACTTCTCTTTCGGCAGCGACATCTGCTGGTATCCGTTGTCGTACTATCAAAGAGATCCGCATTCACGTCACTATCGTCGTAATCATGATCGAGATGGTGACGGTCGCCGCGACGGCCGACATAATTACGGCGAACCACGAGGCGTGACGCGAGTGCCACGACGGGATTTTGGTAATCCGGAGCGAAGAGGCCAACCAGTTGAAGCGCCGATTGCGCGACGGGTTGTCGATGTCGATCCCGAGCGTGGTGACAGCGATCTACCGCGACGTGGAAGGTTTGATCGACGTCCCAATATAGAGATTCCGGCGCAGCGAACCGGTGCTGCTGAACGTGCTCCGGGAATGCCGCTGGATGACAATCTCAGGAAGTTAAGAGTCTTTCACGGACGCGAGCCCCGAGTGCGCGAAGTGAATCAACCAACTGCAACGGCGCCCACAACGCCGGCAACAACTCCTGCTCCTGCTACCAACGCAGAAACTCAACCAAGTGGTGCTGTAGCACGGCCTGAGCCTCGGCCGCGCCGAGACCGCGACCGCGACCGCGAGGATGGATCGGAAAGACGTGGGCGACGACAGGAAGTGATCGAGAATGCTCCTGCTAATACGCCCGCGCCTGCGCCGCGCACCGAACAACCAGCGCCGGTATCGGAACCACGGCGTGAACCACCTCGTGAAGTAGAACGGCCCCGATCAGAACCAAGATCAGAGCCGCGATCAGAGCCGCGTCACGAGTCACCGCGTCATGAATCGCCACGATCCGAAGCGCCACGATCCGAAGCGCCACGTTCCGAGGCACCACGATCCGAGGCACCGCGTTCCGAAGCGCCACGTTCCGAAGCGCCACGTTCCGAATCACCGCGCTCCGAAGCACCGCGCTCCGAAGCACCGCGCTCCGAAGCACCGCGCTCCGAATCACCAAGAGCAGAGCCGCGCGCTCCGGATAAACCAGACAGGCCAATGTTCTGAGAAAGAATTAGCCACGGATGAACGCGGATTCATACACAGATTTAAATAAAAATCCGTGTATGAAATCCGTGTTTATCTGTGGCTATGACTTTGGTTGGATTGTGAGTCGTGGTAGCGCGCGGCTCTGTCCATCCAGGCTGGCATCAGTTTCACCGATCTGCGTCGCGCCCATGTGTTTGTAAAATCCCGCCGCATTCGGATCGGCTAGGATCTCAACCGCGCTAACATTCAGCGTCGCAGCGCGTTCCATCGCATCGAGAAAAAGATCCTTTCCAACGCCGGTTCCGATCCGATCAGGCGTAACCCACATGTGTTCGAGCTCGGCCTTATCATTTACTACAGACAACGCGTAGAATCCCTGCACTTCCCCATCCTCTTCCGCGACATACACGTGATTGTCACGAATGAAATCAGCTGAGATAGTGAGATCTGATTCCCAGTGTTTGATCCAGTGTTCGGGGTAACCCCAATGGCGCTTGGCGTCGTGCGCAATCCTGGTCAGCTCGGGAGCTTCATCAACGGAGGCAGGCCTAATCATGGATTCTTGTCAGTCAGTGTTTTCTCAACTTTACGCATCAACTCCTGCACTTGTACAACAAACTCACCCTTAGGCGCCAACCGCAGGTACTCACGGTATTCAACCAGCGCCCGTTCGCGCTGGTTAACACGCAGCAAAATGTTTCCCGCCAGCAGGTGAGCTTCGGCGAGTTCAGGTTTCAGCTGCAGCGTCATGCCGATTGGACCACCGGCTTTCACCACTTCGCCCATGTCCCAGTAGAGACGTCCCAGCGTGTAGTGGCCTTGCCATGACTTCTGGTCCAACTTTAATCCTTCGCGCAGCACTCGTTCCGCGTCCTCGTTGCGCTTCATGCGCCAGTAGACCTCGCCGAGGTAGATCATCGCCGTGGCGTTTTGCGGTCTTATCTCCCCCGCGCGCAGCAAAGCCTTTTCTGCTTTTTCCCATTCTTTCAGGTCGATAAAGGCCATGCCGAGCAGCAGTTGGGCCTCAAAGAAATTTGAATATCCAAGCACCGCCTTCTCGAGGAAAGCAATTCCCTCCTTGTAGTTGCTCTTCGTCAATGCAGCTCGCCCGTTTTCGTAATCCTGACGCGTCGCGGCAGGAACGCGAGCATCGATCACGTCCGTCAATAGTGGCAAACCAACGGCAGCTTTTGTCGAGTCGGAAACGAGCTCAAAAACAAGGAAAGTCCGGAAGATGACCTGCAAATCAGCGTCCTGCTGCGCCGGTTTGAACCCGGGAGCGTTGATGACTACTTTGTAATAACCTCTTTGCAGATTCGGAAAACGAAAGCGACCGCGAGTGTCGGTAACAATCTGATCGACGATACCACCGCTAAATCTTTCGAGACGAACCGGAACACCCGAGGCCGCCTGACCCGAATCAGCCAGGCGCACTTCACCGCTCACTTCGAAAGTCAGCGAGTTGCCGGTGTAAGTATCACGCTCGCGTTGAGCGGACGCAGAGGGGACGACTAAAACAAACAGGACTAACGGCAGGAGAAGAAGTATTAAGCGGGGCATGCCGTTTACATTATATGCCACGGATCTACACAGATTCTGTGCAGATCCGTGGCAATTTAATCCACCGGATCGATCAGTGTCGATAACTCAAACCAAACTGAATCAATCGGGCCGGAACGACCGTGGTAGTGATCTGTCCAAGGGTCGAGGGTGTTCCGACGTTAACCGCAGTCGGGAAACCAAAGACCGGGTGATTCCACATGTTGAACATATCCATGCGGAATCTAATCTCATGGCTTTCCTTGATGCGGGTGGTCTTGATGATTGAGAAGTCCCAGTTCTGTTGATATGGACCACGGAAAGCATTTCGTGGCACGTCACCAAAACCAGTTGCTCCCGCAGCACCATTCGGAACCACCGGGGCAGTCCTGAAGCAGGCCGGGTTGATGTAGTGAGCCAGGATATCCGATGTCGAACCCTGCGTGTACATGGTCGACGGATCGGTACCGCAGGTGCCACTAAACGTAGCAGTGGCTACGCCCGTTTGACCGAACGCGCCGCCGGCAGTGCTGTCGGTGATAGAGAACGGCAGACCACTTTGGTAAGTGATGATACCGCTGATACCCCACCCCTTGAAGAACTGGTTGTTCCAGAAATTGCCACTCGGCACCGGCAACTCGTAAGAGTAGCTGACTACCAAACGATGCGGACGATCGAAATCACCGCGGGCCTTATTCTGGATCGGATTTGCCTGCGAGTTGAGAATATTGCCACCGCCCTGACCGGCGCGAGTAGCGTTCAGTTCATCCGTGCTCAGTGAACCGCTGACATTGTCAGTGGTCTTCGAGAACGTGTAAGCAGCCTGGAAGTAGAGGCCACGTGAGAACCGGCGCGATACGGTGCCCTGGAAAGAATCGTAGTCGGCGAATCCGATGTTGCCGGAGAAACGCGCACCACGTTTGCGCGACAGGCCAAGGATCTGGTGTCGCAATTCTTCGTTGTTCACGGTGTTTGTTGTGATCGTGTAGCTGGTACCACTGGTGTCTCGCACCGTGATCGGATTCGACGGGCTGGCAAGCGGGGCCAGGTATGGATCCCAAATGCCGATGCCGCCGGTGTAACGCGTCCCGATGTAGCCCAACTCAACAGCCCAACCGCGTCCAATTTCACGCTGAAGGGTTATGTTGTACTGCTGAGTGTAGGGCGTGTAAGCATCGAGTGGCGCACTGGTAAACGATGCGAGGTTGATGGAGCAGTTTGTCGCGGTGCCACCGTAGTTCAGACACCTTTGACCGGCTGCGTTAACGAAAACCGGAGCGACGCTAGCAAGGTTCGGATTGGTTGCCGGAAGCCCGGTAGTGGTATCCCTGAGACCGGCAAAGAACGTCGCCGACGGAATGAACGCCGATGCGATGATCGATGGTGGTGGGATGCTCGCGAACGGATTCTGCAACTGGAATGGCGCCGGAGTGGTGGTCGAGGACAGCGGCTGCACGGTGAACGGAGCTGCCAGCGAGTTCTGCAGAATGTTTTGATTCGACAGACGCTGGTAGTAAATACCATAACCGCCGCGCAATACCGTCTTCTGGTCGCCCGCTATGTCCCAGGCAAAGCCGACACGAGGAGCCCAGTTATTGCCGTCAAAGCAGTGTCCCAACGCACAATCTGATACGCCGGGAGTTCCTGTGAATCCAGCCAAATTCACTTTTTCCGGGAAGAGGAAAGGATTCTGTCCCGCTGCGGCCAGGGCCGGGTCGAAGATGCCGGCGCGATACAACTTGTCGTGACCAAAGCTCATACCTTCCCAACGAAGTCCCAGGTTGAAGGTGAGTCTTGGTGACCAGCGATAGTCGTCCTGAACGAACGCTGCGTAGTCAGTTGCGATGAAGTTTCGTGCCGGATCGCCGAACGCGGATTGGATCGCCGTTACCCTTCCACGCAGGAAATTCTGAAACGCGGTACAGTCATTTGTACCGAGCGTGCAATTAGTCAGTGGCGGTGGCGCGGGCGTTACGCCGGAAGACGTCGCACCGGTGGTCAGTGCACCACGGACTGCGAAGTTGTTGAAGCGATTCAACTGGTATTGAATTGCCTCGCCGCCAAACCGCAAACTGTGCTTTCCATGATTCCACGAGAACGTGTCTACGATGTTGTACTGATTCGACACCGTACCGCGATCGTCATTGACACCGGTTCCTATCGTCATCAGACCAGTGATGGTGACCTGATACATTCCGGGAAAGATGTCGCTGTTTCCGCGCGTGGCTCCGATGTCAGACAGGTTGACAATGTCTGTCGGGATATTCGCGAAGATGAAGCGACTGAAGCCGAGGCGCAGCTCGTTGACCTTGCTGGCATCGAAAACGTGCGTGTGAGTTATTGAAAGGAATCGGTTCTGTTGCGTGTCAGTGCGCGGAAACGCGAGCGAGGGCGAACTGGCAGTGCCGTACGGTTTTTGGACCGCGCCATTGTCCCAGAACCAACGACCGGAAATCTTATCTTTTCCGTCGCGCATGATCCGGTCGTAACTGATCGTGTACTGGTTATCCTCGATCGGAGCGATGCCCGAAAAACTACAGGTGAAAGTTCCGGTTGCTGAAGTTGCAGATCTGCAACCCGCGCTGCCCGATCTTGGGACCAAAAAGCTACTGCCATAATGCGTGCTTTGCTGGTTGAGAATGTTGATCGCGATCGGATCGATCTGCGCGGCCGTAAGACCAAAAGCAGGCGCTATCAACGCTGCCGTGGTCCTGCCATCAGGCCCTACCGGGAAATTCTGAATCGTAGGAGTCAAAGCCGAACCTAGTGGATCCAGACCATTGCGAGCGCGCACGCCCTGATAGTTGAAGAACCAGAAGCCGCCCAACACGGGAACCGGACCACTGGCACTGGCGCCAAAAACATTTTGCAGCAGACGCGCGCGTTTGCTCACGCCGTTGGCATTGCGGAAGTACTCATTCGCATTCAGCGCATCGTTGCGGTGCGACCAGTAGCCTTCCCAGTGATAATCTTTTTGGCCGGACTTGATGACCAGGCCCATCGAGCCACCACCTTTGCTCCCCTGCGAAGCGTCGTAGAGAGAGGTTGAAACCTTCATCTCTTCGAGTGTGCTCGGATTCGGCAGCGGCACCGTGTCAAAGTGTGCGAGGTTGAAGTCGTTAACGTTGATGCCTTCGAGCGAAATGCTGTTGTTGCTCGTGCGCTGGCCGTTAACGTTCATGTCTGCCGTGCCGCGGCCGGCGGTGCGAACGTCTGTCGGTTCGCTGGCGGTACCAGCGGAGAGCGACATCAGAAACAGAAAATTGGGTGAAGCAAGAGGCAACGTGCGAAGTGTCTCAGCTCCCAACGGCTGACCAGTCACTGCGCTCGAAGGATTAATCAACGAGGTTGAGGCCTCGACGTTAACCGTTTCTTCGATTCGACCGGCCTCGAGAGTAACGTCTTGTCTCGTACTCTCACCGATTCTTACCTGGACCGCCGCAACAACAGCTTTCTTGAAGTTGGGGGCAGTGATTTCCACCTTGTAACTTCCGGGCTTTAGTAACGTAATTGAGTAACCACCATCGCCTGCAGTGGTTGCGGTTCGCTCTGATTTTCCAGTGCTCTCGCTTATTACGTCGACTGTCGCCCCCGCAACGAGGGCACCACCGGAGTCAGTTACGACGCCGGTTATACCTCCTGTTTGGCTCGCTTGTGCAAACACACTTATCGCACACAGAAGGCTCAGGATCGCTGCGCTTGCCAAGCGTAGTGGGCTTCTCATGGACAATCCTCCTTATAGGATCACTTAAATTGTGTTACTTCAGGTTAGGACTAGAACGCGTTAAGGAAAGATAGACGTTCGTCTGTATGCAATGACTATTCCGGCAACTACCGGCAGCGCTTTAATTTGGCTAACGCTTGCGGCGCAGGAACTTAGCAACGCCTGGGGCACAAAGGGCAGCCAAATCACCATCGGCCTTTCGCCAAAAATTTCGTTATTCTTCAAATTCTTGGATACGCCTATTGGGCCAGAGACCACGAGGCATGGGCCAGCCGTGAGGCAGTGCAGGCACTGCCCGATTAGCTTATCGATATCTTGAAGCGTTTGTGAGAGGCGAGCCGCTAATCTGGTTAGTACAATCCACCAATTACGCTGATTACAAGAAAAAATCTGTGTAATCTGTGGTTACGGGGTGGCGGCTTCGACGTCTTCGTGATGCTCGGTGGTGTAAAGACGAAGGATGTCCTGTCCCTGGCGTGAGCGTGGATCGATTGTGCGCAGGTGCTTGCGTCCTTGCATTTCCCAAATGGCCGTGACTACTCCATCTTTCTCCACTGCGTGATAAGTAATCTCTTCGTTGCTCGCTTCCGGCGCGGTTTCGTTCGACTTGGCCGCGCCATCGCCTATTCCGGTTTCATTCTCAGACATACGAACTCAAATAATCTCCAATCTGCTTGCGATGGGTTTTTGTTAGGTGACGCGAATTGTTGCACACGACATTTAAGCGCGCAAGCGTAAAGCTGACTCGACTGCTTTTCGCGGCACGACCACGCCCCAGCCTTGTCGCTCCACTTCGACGCCTGCAACTCTCTCCGCAGTGTCCATCAAAATGCGCTTCACCTGTTGCGGCGTCAGCTTTGGATTCGCTTCCAACATGCAGGCTATGATCGACGAAACGATTGGCGCCGAAAATGATGTACCGTCAACAAACTTGTAGTCCTGGTTGATGACGTTGCCCTCGCGCAGCTTGATCGTTATCAACTGCCGCAACAGCGACAGGTTTAGATCGTAAGCTTCGTCGAGATCTTTATCGACGCCTCGGTGGGCAACGATAATGCTGCGCAGATCTTCGTCCGCGGCGTCGTCGAGCTCGGCGTAGAGCCGGGCTTCGATTGCGGTCGGTGTTTGCGGAAGGATTGGAGCGGCGACCCAGATCCCGGGCGCGATCACTTCCGGCTTTTGCAGTCCGTCGATAGTTGGACCATACGACGAGCGATACATTCCA
Organism: Pyrinomonadaceae bacterium; assembly: GCA_035275005.1. Taxonomy (GTDB): domain Bacteria; phylum Acidobacteriota; class Blastocatellia; order Pyrinomonadales; family Pyrinomonadaceae; genus PSRF01. The sequence continues at coordinate 12,466 of DATENQ010000393.1, forward strand.
CGCCGCGCTCGATCGAGCGAATTCTGATCATCAAGTCCACCGACAGCGATCGACGACGGCGCACTCGCCGGCGGCAACACCGGATGCCCCGGCAAGAGTCCGGCATTGCCAACGGCGCACACTACAGTCATTCCCGCTTTCACTACTTCTTCCACCAGTTGGCACAGCGAATTGTCGAGGTACGTCTCTTCGAAGTCGCCGCCGGCGGAAATGTTAACGATCCGGATGTCGTACTTTTTCCTGTTTGCAAATACCCAGCGCAGGCCGGTTTCGATGTTGCTCTCGGGAATGCGTCCCGTCTTTCCGATCTTGACGAGCACGACGTTCGCTTCCGGCGCGATGCTTCGATAAAGACCGTCAGACAGATGCCCGTTTCCCGCCGCCACGACTGAGGTCATCATGCCGTGCCAACTCGCTACATCGGGCTTTTGCAACGATGAAAGGTCCGGGAAAATACTGTGATAGGCGACGATGCGGTTGGTGGGCTCGGTCAGATCATTGTGCGCGTAAAACCCCGAATCGAGGAAGGCAATCGTGACGCCCCGGCCGGTATAGCGTTCATCGGCGTCCATCCTCACCGGAACCGGCAACGCCTGCTCAATAACTTCAGACATTGCCAACAGATTACACTGATTTGCTCCAAATTGCTTTATCGAGCTTATCTGTGTAATCTGTGACTTACACCCTGGTTGCGTTTAAGGAGACTTGTAAATGAAGAGAAATCTATCGATCCTGTTGGCATCGCTCTTCGTGATTGCAGGGGCCATTTTTGCCACCGGCGCGCGTGCTGAAGGCGAGGTTCCCGCGCCGCCCGCAATTGGCGCTACGATTGAAGACTTCACGCTCCCGGATGTCGACAACAAGGAGTACTCGCTCAAGTCGCTGGCCGGAAAGAATGGCACCGTGCTGTTGTTCATCGCCGTGCAGTGTCCGGTGTCGAATGCCTATAACGAGCGCATGGCAAAACTTGCTGAAGATTACAAAGCCAGGGGCATCGCCGTGATCGGCATTAACTCGAATGTCTCCGAAGACGCAGCCGCGGTTAAAGCTCACGCCGAACAGAACAAACTCAGTTTCCCGATCCTGAAGGATCCAGGTAACAAGATCGCCGACAAACTCGGCGCCAGCGTCACTCCGGAAGCTTACTTCATCGACGCCGGCAACAAACTCCTTTATCACGGCCGCATCGACAACGCTCGCAACGCGGCCCAACTCGAAACCAGCGATCTGCGCAATGCTTTAGACGCCGCGCTGGCCGGCAAAGCAATTGAAAAGACGGAAGCCAGGGCATTTGGTTGCAGCATTAAACGGGCATAAGGAAATGAGATTTACAAAAGCGATCGTTCCCATCGCGTTGTGCATTATGTTGTTGAGTCTCGCGGCGCCGGCCAAAAAATATAAGGGCCGCGCCGCGAAACCAAGCGACCCGATCCTCGTCTCGGCAATCGATACCAACCAGCTAAAAGACTTGCTCACGCAACAGCGAGAGCGGCCTTTGCTCGTCAACTTCTGGGCCACCTTTTGCGATCCCT
>DATENQ010000394.1:0-3401 GCA_035275005.1 Pyrinomonadaceae bacterium
TTAATCCGTACGCCCCCGACCGCTATGAGTCATGCTTCGTGCCAAGTACAACTTGAACGGTCACCTGTCTCTGAAGGGAGCAACGAAAATGAGAGTATTCTGCCCCGAACACAAAAGAGGATTCTTCGCTCCTCGACAAAGCCCCATCAAGTGTGAGAATCGCAGTCACCTGCTCGGCGAAATCGATCTTGAAGGCCAGTCTTTAACCCCGGTCGACCTCCAGTGGCAATATTGCTGTAACTGCGAGCACTTCTGTCCCGTCGATTTCGACCAGTATGGCCTGCAACGCTGCCCGGTTTGCACCCGCAGAAGCTCACAGCTTTACTTGTGCGATCGCTGCTACGTCATCAGTTTTGAGTCAAATACGCCGCTCCAGACCAAAAATTTCACACTGACGCCCGAGGGCGCGCCGCAGCCGTCCTGTCCGGGATGCTTAAGACCGGCTTCCGCCGACTTGCATGAGCACACGTGCGACGAAGTGAATGCCACCTTTGTCACCGGTTTGAGCGCGTGCCCGATTTGCCAGGAGCGGCTCGACATCGCACCAGCATTCCCTTCAACGGTGGCCAGTTACCTGAAGCGAACCAAAGCCGCCAACAAGCTGAATGTCACGTTTGACTACGAAACGGGCGCGTTTGTGCCGGTTGAGGATGGCGAGTTCGTGGTTGTCACTAACCAGGATCAGGCTTTTGTGCTGCCGCGGGCGTCCAAGTTTGCTGCAAAGCGTGACTTTTACGAGTTTTATCAGGACTACTATCACTGTTCCAATCCGGACGCCGGAGAGGTGCAGATCATTCAACCCGCGTTTGTGTCGCATACTGGCGATGGCTGGACACTCAGCGCCACCGGACTGCTTGAGATCATCAAGGAGCAACCGAAGCCGAAGCCTGTGATAGCGCCAGTGGTACAGCCACCGCCACCACCAGTTGCCGCTAAACGCGAGGAACCAGTGGCGCCTCCAGCTCCGGCTCCGCGGCCGACTCCGACTCCGATCCCGCAGAAAGAACAGCCCGGTGCCCGAGAGTGCGTCGACTGTGGTTCATTGATCGAAGCCAAATACGCGTTCTGTTGGAAGTGCGGGCATGCGATGGATGAAGAACACAAGTCGTCCATCTCAAACGGGCGTAAACCACCGACGATGCTCATGTCGCAGGCAATCGATCTCGACGACGAGATGACTGTGCAACACGAACCACGGCCGCTCAGTTCGACGATGTTTCCGTGGGCCGATTCGACAACACCAGGCAGACCGAACCGCGGGTCAGTTCTCAAGCTCATCGGTATCGGGTTCGTCGCTTTGACGTTGTTGTCGCTTGGTCTATTCGGATTACTTCGTTCGGAAACGCAGACTGCTTCGGCGAGCGCCGTCGCTGAGCCGGTGGTAACTCAAGCGAGTCAGCCGCAACCGACCGTTGCTGTCACGACCGAAGTTTCACGCAATGCGCCTGCTGAGACGACGACAACGCAGCAAGTCGCTTCTGCCAACCCCGAGGACGAATTGCAGAAGCTTCGTGAAAAAGGAAAGGCGGCGAAGCCGGCTGAGCGCTCGAAGATCTTTCAGGCGTTCGCGAAAGTCGAACGGCAGTATCCGCGTGATTACCGTTTTCCATACGAGCGCGCGAAGTTAGCGGTGAAAGGTTCGCAGGCGAGTTCGCGAACCGAAGCTTTCAAGGCACTGAATACCGCCGCGGAGAAAGCGATCACAACGGGCAAGGCAAATGAGATGTTGAATGGTTTGGAGACTGACAAGTCAGGAGACTTCAGCAAACTCGCGCAGGGTCGCTACGAGTGGAGCCGCCTCGTCGCCGCGCTCAAGCGCAAAGACACAAGCCTGCTAACCGAGTAAAACATTAAACCGCAGATGAACGCAGATTAACGCAGATCAGCGTCAATCTGCGTCAAGCTGCGGCTTAATCAGCTTTGTCGCGGTCGACCAGTTTTGAGAACCGGCTCTGTTTGCCGTCCTTGGTCTCTTCCTGATACAGGAAAGCCAGGTTGTTTTCCTCAAAAGCCGTAAAGAACGTGTCCCAGGTAATCTCCGTCAATCTTTGCTCGCCGGAGTAACCCGGATAATCAATTCGCAGCAGATCCGTGCCCTTGACCTTGGCCGGATGCCCGCCTCGCTCTTCCACCCACTCACGTATCTCGTCGTGATCAGTCGTGACTTTTGCTTCAGATGTTCCAGTTGCCATTATTCACCCCCTCTGTTCCGGGAAGACGCTGCGATCCAAACCCTTATAGTTTCGGATCTCTGTCCGTTCTTTGTGTCGAAAATTTTGTGCCTTTGGCTTCTTTGTGGCATCTTTGCAGCTATGAAAATTGGCCCACTGCTCGCACTCGCTTTAAGCCTGTTTCTGGCACCGATTGCTCGCGCACAGCAGGTCGTGCGCATCACTGAACCAAACGCTACCAACCCCGCCGAAGTCTCGATCGCGATCAATCCGAAGAACCCGGACAACATGATCGCGGCGTCGTTTCAAACTGGACGTCCGCCGAAACCACGCGCCGGAAGTTATCACTACATCACGTTTGACGGCGGCAAAACTTGGAAGACTGTGTCCACACCGAATCCAACCAATCTAGTGCAGGGTGACGACATAGTCGTCTTCAGTCACGATGGCATCGCGTATCACGTTCACTTGTCTTTCGACGGCATTCGCCTCGCGCGTCCCGTGCGCGCTGAGAATGGAATGATTGTGAACGTGTCGAAGGACGGCGGTAACACGTGGACCGACGGCACTGCCGCAATCAATCACATCAACACCGTGATTCCGTTTGAGGACAAGCCCGGCATGGTAGTCGACAACGCGCCCACGTCGCGCTCGAAAGGCAATGTCTATCTTGCGTGGACTAGGTTTGACGTTTACGGCAGCTCCAATCCGGAACATCGATCACAGATCTACTTCACGCGCTCGACCGATCAGGGACAGACTTTTACGATGCCGTTTCGAATCTCCGACACAGGTGGCGACTGCCTCGACAGTGACAATACGGTCGAGGGCGCGGTGCCCGCGGTGGGACCTAACGGGGAGGTTTACGTGGTGTGGGCCGGGCCGCTCGGCTTGGTGTTCGACAAATCGATCGACGGTGGTCTGACGTTTGGGAAAGACAAAGTGATTAGCGAGATGCCCGGTGGTTGGGACATGTCGATCGAGGGTCTTGGCAGAGCCAATGGGATGCCTGTAACCGGAGTTGATGTGAGTACCGGACCAAACAAAGGGACGCTCTACGTCAACTGGATTGACGCGCGCAATGGCGACCCGGACGTGTTCGTGATGTCGTCGCGAAATGGTGGTGATACGTGGAGCGCGCCGGTGCGTGTGAATGACGATCCGGTGAAGAATGGGAAGGAGCAGTTCTTCACGTGGATGTCGGTCGATCCGGCTGATGGATCGATCAAT
>DATENQ010000395.1:0-14432 GCA_035275005.1 Pyrinomonadaceae bacterium
GGCGTGGGGCGAATATCGAAAGCGATCACGGAAACATAATCGTCAGGTGGCTTGATAAACTGCGATAGAAACATCGCAGTCGGGCGGATTACTTCGTACGTGCCGGGCTCCATTCCTCTGTTTCCGTAAAGTCCGAAGATCTCCGACCACTTGCTGTACTCCACGACCATCGCGACCGTAATCGGCGCTTCGGGAGTTGAAAAGTTTGTAATTGTTTGTTGCACGCCGTCGGCAAAGAGCGCGAAGTTTGGTTTCTTGAGATCGGTAACAATCTGCCCGCTCTTCTTGTGATAAACAACGGCATCGACGTTGACGATCTGAGTCGAAATGGTGACTTTTTCGATGTCCTGCGGCTTGGCTGGTTCCAGGTCGCGCGGCAGGGGTTCCTGCTGTTCCTCGCCAGGTTTGGGAGTTTCGCTGGGACGTTTGTTCTTTTTATCGTTGGAAGTGGGTGGTGTACGTCTGGACTGCGACCACCCTGGATTTACAGTTGCGCCGAGCAGCATCAACGAGAGCGCGATGGCAAAAAGTGCATACAATCGTTTAAATCTCATAATTTCGACTCCCGAGGCATAAAAGCGGAAGGCAATCCACAGATTACACGGATTGATTAATGTAATCTGATGCTGGGGATCTGACGTGAGTTTACCACTAACGGCCGCTGGCTTCAGCTTCGATCACGATATCGTAACTACCGGTATTATCGGCCAAATCGCCTTCATTGACACCCAGAAACAGCACTCCATCGCGCTGCGCGACAAAGTCTCGACGCGGTCCGATCAGGATAAAGTCGTCGTTATCGTCGCCAATTACGGCTATAAGAGCACCCGTGGCTTCGTTACGCATCAGCTTGTCGTTGTCCTGAATACTGGTCATTCCACCCGGTGTCGAGAAGCGTCCACGTCCCAGTGAAACGCGACCTGAAGCACTAATGCGGAGTCGTTGACCCTTGCGCACGACCAGCCCGCTGTTAGTCCAACCGTTGTTTGAGTTGTCAGCCTTGACGCCGACTTTAATCGTAAAGAAGGTTGTATTTGCGGAAGCAGCGGGACCCGAATCGTTCGAGCGCGAATCGGGAACGGTGTTTTCGGGCGGGTTATTCGGTATCGACGAAGGCCGGCTCATGGGCACGTTGTTGCGCGCGCTTTCATCGGTGGTCGTTCCTGAGTTGCCGGAGTTGGAATCGAACTCAATCGATTCAACATCCTCCACGTAGACAGTGGTCTGCCCGCGTCTGCCTCTTGCGCTTCCACCGATCAGGATTGTGAACTGCTGGTCCTTAAAGCCGATCACCTGGCCACGAATGACACTGCCGTCTTTGAGACGAATGGTATCGGCGAGTAGTGGTGTCGAGAGTGAAATCAACAACAAAGTGGAGAGCAGAAGTTGAAACGTTTTCTTCATAATACTTCTCCCTTAACGGGGCATTCCGTTGACGAGGTTTAGCAAGACTCGAATGCTTTTGCAAGCGGGAGAGGCATGATTCAAACGGGTTTGATGGCGGTTGCGTAGACGACGTTTGCTTTGACGGATCTTACCGCCGAATTGTGACACAAAAAAGGCCGCGGATGACACGGATTAGATACGGATTTCATCGGTGTCATCCGCGGCTGGCTTTTTACGCAAACTCGGTGCGAGCGCGAGCCACGAGGTCGCGCATATCCATGCTGCCGCTGGCGCCGTTGTTTGATGAGTTCTGCCACGACTGCACGGCGATAGCACGTGGTCCAACGTCGCCGTCCCAGAAACCAAACACGGGACCACCGGATTGTCCCGGAAATACGTCTGCCTGGTGCAGGATCGATTGCGCGGCGGCATCAGTGCCGTCAACCGTGAAACCACCCTGCCACGTCGGACGCTGGCCGCTGTTCAGGTCAACTGGATAACCCATGTGCGACCACGCAGCAAGGCTGTCCCAATCGTCGTTATAGCCGCGCGCGCCCATCCAACCGGTGGTCTCACCAAGCCGTCGATCGAGAACTACCACGACATAGTCGAAATCGCCCTCGTTGCCGCTGATGAAACCGTCGCCGTCTTCCTGGACATACCAGTAGATGTGAATGCCGTAGGATTCTCCAAAGGGTGCGTTGCCGTCGAAATAGGAAGGAGTAAATCGTACCCAATCCGCGGCGAATCCCTGCGGTGCGCTCCAGTCGATCACGTGGCTGACAGTCAGGAGATGGCGTGGGCCAATCATCACACCTGAACCGGAACCGCGGTTAGTCTGGACCAGACCGACAGTGGACCACGGATAGTGAGTGTCTTGGAAAGTCATCCGGTTATCAGTGCCAAAGATCGTGGTCGCAACGCGGCGGCTTTTTTGCGGTGGCCGGATAGTAAGCCTGCTTTTTAGCCGGTCGCGAGGAATAGCACTGAAGCCGAGATGCTCGGGAATGAAGCCGGTCAGTTGCTCTGCGAGCGTCTCCTCGCTGACTTCTCGCTTGGTGATTTTGGTGGCTTCTCCTTTTAACAGGGGAGGCAAAGCGCGCCCGCCTGCGCGGACTCCGTCGACTTCAACAATCACTTCCCAATCGCTCTTATCGCCGCGCTCAACACGTTCCAGCCGTGTTCTGACTTTTGGTTCCTGATCGGCGGCGATATGAAAGCGGCGCTCGAGCCCGATCGGCTTATTAGTTTTCGGATCGCGTGCCTCGAAGCGTCTTTCTAATTCTCTGAACTTAATGGGTTTTTCATTACCGTTTGACATTTTAGGTCTCCTGAAAGAGTTGGAAGGGGGTGGAAAAGATCGGTTTATAGAAACTATGAGATTTTGTCGGCGAAACGTTTCCGGGCGTGCCCGACATGGTGTATTGCCGGTCGCAAATGGGCAATTACTGTCTGAAATCCGCCTACTATCAGCTAAATCCCCATGGAGGCATGGTCATTGCTTCTGGCGGCTTTAACTCAACGCTGGGTCCCTTCAGCGAGCGTTAGCGAGGAGCAGAGCAATGAAGCACAATCTCAACGATCCGATTCATAATCCCTTCCACAATCGATTTCACGTCCCCGTACATTCACGACTCGACGAGATGCAAGCCCACAAGCACGTGGTTTGGCTGAAAGATCCGTCACCGTTGAATGGCGAAATAGAGACCGGACAGAATGGACGATCCCGGCTACGCGCAGTCGCAGGCGCGTTTGCGCTGGTGTTGGTGGTAGCGTTCTCCGCTGCTTTCTTGTCGCGCTTTCTCAGTTGATATGGCTTCGCTGCTGCGTTGGGATCCACAGCAGCTAAAGCCTGACTGCTTAGCTTCGGCCACGGATTACACGGATGAACACGGATAGAAGATCAGTGTTCATCCGTGGCTGAATATTTAACTCTGTCGTAGAGGTGGCATCGGGATCGGAATGCCGTACGTCGTTGCGCCAACACCTACACCACCTTCGCAGGAATTCGGAGGGACGGTGCAAACGCGACGCGTCGCGGGGCATTCAGAAGCCCAGAACATGTAGCCCAACATTCCACTCGTGGTTCCGGCGCCGTTTGGAGCAACTGTTTGCACGTATGCGCCGGTTGAGTTGGTCAGCGAGCTGCTAAAACTGACGCACTCAGGCGCAGCCTTTGAACCGGTCACGATATAAAGCGCGCCCGTAAATTTGGCCGGCGCGAGCGGCAGGATCGGAGGACCAAACTGCGGCTTGCCGTCGACGTGCTCCTGCCAATCGGCCTGGGCCGTCGCAGCAGAATTAGGTTGACGTGAAGAAACCATCGCATTCGCGTAATCCAACACGGGCGTGCTCGTGTTCAACCAATCGGCGGTTGCCTTCCGAGTTATAGCGATCAACCAGCGGTCGCCCGCGGCGAGGTCGATGGTTAACCGCGCTGCATGATTGTTTCCGGAAGCGTCGTAAGGATGAACTGAGCGGTAAGCGGTGATGAACGCCTGTAATCCCGTCAGGTTCGGGTTCGTGTTTTCTTCGTAGTCGATCTCGAAGCCCACACCCAGGCGTTGCGCCGCTTCGGCTGCGTTCAACCCAAGCTGAGTCGGATTCGTTGCGAGAGCCTGGTTCCACGCATCGGTATAAGTGATCCCTCCCATGGACAACTGGACGCGGACGCCGCGGGTTTTGAAGTAGTCAACCACTGCCTGGTTCATTCCGATCGGTATGCCAAGTGACGTGCTTGCATCGTTTGTCTTGTTAAGCAGTCTCAATGGATGAACAAAACTCAGCACCACCAGGTTGACGGACGGTGTGCCATCGCCGCGGTCTATCAGCCAGCGGTTGCGGGTATTGAAGTCGGTCATGTTGCGGACGCTGGACCAGGTACAGAAGTCATTACCACAATGCCAGGATCCGTAAACCGATATTCCGGTAAAGGCGGCAACTGATTTCGGCTTTGCAGAGTACACGCCGAAGAGTGCAGCAACTATGAGCAAGCTCAGAACAAACATTCTCAGCATCCCAGTTTCCTCCTGTTGAAGAGTTTGAGTTTGAGGGGGACCCACGTATCTGTAGCGCTTATCCGTCGCTAAGAGTACTACATCTCTGAAGTTGTACCGCGTCGCTTTTCAGAGGCGTTGTCCCATCACGACTCCTAACTTAGTGGAGAAAAGGTTGACAGTGCTTGCGAACGGCTGTTAAGAATCTGGCCGCTTCGAGGTCTTACGATGCCGCGTAAGCTTTCCAAAACATTTGTTTCGAACGAAGTGTTCTTCATAGACGACTTTCTTTCGGAAACGAAATGCCGAGACATACTCGAAGAATTGAAGTATGTGGCCTGGCAGCCCAGCCTTACATATCGGAAACAAGCGGATGGCAGTCGCCGAAATCAGTTGACTGAACATCGAGTAAGCGAGACCGCTCATCAGGAATGGTTCGGCGGTAAGTTGAACACGATGTTGAGGCAGATCGAAATGCGTCTGCAAAGATTGTTTGCTGTTGAGAGTGCGAATCTTGAATACTGGCAGGCGACAAATTATCGACGTCACGGCAAATTTGATTATCACCTTGATGCCGGGTACTGGAGTACTCACTATGCCGGCGAACGGATTCTTACGTTCCTGCTGTATCTCAATACGCCGTTGAAGGGCGGTGGCACACACTTTAGAGCGCTCGATGTAAGTGTGGAAAGCAAGGTGGGCAGATTGCTGGTTTGGGAAAATCTATTTCCCAATGGGAATTGTAATCACCGGATGATCCACTCCGCCACACCTTTGTTAAGCGGCAGAAAGACTACGCTTGTGACCTGGCAAAGGCAACGGAAATTCAGAATTAACGACAAGAGATCTAAAGGAGGAAATCATGGTAAGCCGTAAAGCAAGTGGAGCCAAAATCCAACAGAGGGATCGGCGAATCGTGAAAGAGATCGAGAAGAAGTATGGGAAGGTGATCGACTTAGAGCGTTCGCCGTTGGTGTTGGCTGAGATAATTAGAGAATTCGGTCGTCAGTTTGATGAAGACGATGGTACCGGCGGAGTTTCACCTGGAGTAAAGGACAGCAGTATCGCGGTTGCTGGTCCACCCGATCCTCCGGAACCACCGCCGTCGCCGCCCGATCCGCCGGAAACAGGAGATCTGGAAGCTGTGGTGACGAGACTGCTTCTCACCATGCAGAAGGACATCAAAGCACTAAATCGGAAAATGGATAAGATCGCGGCGACTAAGGCAAGGTGAAGGTTTCGATCAAATTTTTGGCTGGGAGGCAGGGACTCGAACCCCGATAGCCAGATCCAGAGTCTGGAGTCCTACCATTGGACGACCTCCCAGCAAGAGGTTTGAAATGTACGTATCAAGGCAGCGCTTGTCAACTAAGGGTCTTCCGAAGAGTCCGCGAGGCAAACGCTCATCCAAATAGTCGCGACGAGCGCTGGTCCGAAGAGTCCGCGAAGCGGACGAAGGCATAAAGCCTGGGGCGCAAGCCCCAGGAAAAGAATTGTTAGTATAAAAAGTTTGAGCCCGCGGAGCGGGCGATAGCGCGTCGGCTGTCGCCCGCTCCGCGGGCTCGTAAATTTTTCCTCTTCGCTATCCCGGGGCTTGCGCCCCAGGCTCTATTCTGTCACCTGCTCCGCAGGTTCGGTCTGAGTTGTTCCATCTCACCACCAAAGCCGGCGATGTTCACCAGTAACTTTGGTCCAGGATATTCACCGCGGCGCCAGCACGCATTCGGTCCCGTTCTGATGATCCACTCGTCTGAGAAATAAAGATCGGACAACCATCCGTGAGGTTCGAAGCTTTGGTCCATCCAAGCTCTGCGCCCACCTGCATCGAGCTTTGCGCGATCTCTCATATTTCAACGACTGTAATTGCTCATCGCTTTGCTCGATTCGACGACGAATACTTTCCCCACTGGACCTCCGAAAATTAAATGCTTGAACTCAAGTGCACTCCAGATGCACAATGTCCGCGTAGTACCGGCTTGTGCGGCACACCTTTCGAAAACAACTGACAATTGCTTTTAGCCTTCAGTTTCCTGAGACACGACGGAGCGTCGATGACTGAACACGAAGACCAGATTGCCCAATATCGCCTGAAACTCGAGGAGACGGCGGCACTCGTGGCCCGCATTCGTCATGAGATCAACAATCCCCTAACCGGTGTATTGGGCCAGGCTCAACTCCTGTTGCGTGAAGATCTGAGTGAGCGGTCGCGGAAGCGAGTGCAGACGATCGAGGACCTGGCGCTACGTTTACGCGACGTAGTGGCCCAGCTGCGTGAAGTGCAAAAGCCCGGCGGCGAAGCGGACGGCGAAAACTCTAACTCGTAAATCCGTGGCTAGACAGAAATGGTTTCTTCGTCTTCGACGAGATAAGGAGTTGCTACAGGAGAGGTTTCAGCGTCTTCGGCGAGCACAGCCTGAATGACCGGGAGACTCAGAGTGTGTTTGGTGGTGCGCAGCGGCACCGCTTTACCCGCTGCATAAACTTTGTGGCGCCCGTGTTCTTCGTACCACTCCCCGAGGTTCGCGGTCTTGTGCATGTTCTCGATGATCTGCCGCCAGCCGACTCCGGTATTGTAGGCGCAGAATGAGATCTCGCCTTCCTGAGTGCCGTATGGAATCACGCACATCTCGGTGCGACGAAAATCGTAATTGAAAAGATCCTGGAACCACATGCCTTCGACGCAGAGCACGCGCCACATGTCACTGCTCTCCCCATCCTTCTTCTGGGCCATGCGATCGTTGCGATCGGAGTTGGAATTCGTTGACGAAGGCTTGAACAGGTTGACGATCTGCGAGATCGGAAATCCCTGCGGCGCTTTCTCGGCGTTGTAGTTGCGCATGATCGCCATGCCGAGTTGCGCGTACGAAAGCTTGCGGCCACGCGCGGTATCGGTAATCACCGCCACGTCTTTCATGAACTGTTCGTAGTTGAAGAACTCAAACAACGATTTGAACTCTCCGGTCTGCCTGTTCACCACGAGCAACGTGAAGATGCCGCAGTTGGGATGGCAATTACACGACGACCAGCCCCACGGAGCGTCAGCGCCCTGCAACATGTCCATCACGCTCGTGAACGCGGAGTACGAAGAGAGCGGGAACCAATCGCGCAGCGGTTGAATCTGTCCGCGGAGCTGGTCCTTCAGATCGTGAGTCATACCGGCGAGCGTGTAACGCCACTTCTTGCGCAGCTCGTCGGAAATATCTTCGTCGCGTCCGGTGAATGAAACCGGTTGGAACGCAATGGTCTGCACCTTATCGATATTCTTTGCGGCAAAGTCGACGATCTGGCCGATACCATCGTTGTTCAGGTTGTTGACGATGGTGACGACGAGCGTGACTTTGATACCAGCTTCAGCGAGGTTCTCAATCGCTCGCAGCTTCACGTCAAACAGGTTGCCGACGCCGCGATGCTTGTTCTTCTCTTCGCTGACGCCGTCAAACTGAAGATAGACGCCGTGCTGTCCCGCGGCCTTCGCCGCTTTGCAGAATTCCAGATCTTCCGCGAAACGAATCCCGTTCGTCGCTGCCAGGATCCGATAGAAACCGATCTTCTTTGCGTACGCGACCGCGTCAAGATAGTAAGGCGAGAGCGTCGGCTCGCCGCCGGAGAAGAGAATGATGACCTGTCTACGTGGTTTGAAGGAGACTGCGCGATCGAGAATCGCTTTCGTGTCTTCAAACGTTGGCTCGTGAACGTAACCAACCTGGTTCGCGTCCATGAAGCACGGATTGCACATCATGTTGCAACGGTTCGTCAGGTCGACAGTCAAGACAGCGCCGCGCCCGAACTGGATGTTTGAAGTGCCGTGACGATGTACGTCTTTGTCTTCGGCGGCGCGAAAGTCACGACCAAAGAAGAGCGACTCGATGCGTTCGAGAAACGCCGGGTCAGTCGACATCACATCTTCGAACTGCCCGTGTTTCGGACAATTCTTTCGCATCACGACCTGGCCGTTGTCTTCGACGATCTCGGCTTTGATCTCGCCCGGATGCTCGTGCATCAACGTCTCGAGCGAAACTTCACCGCTAATCACGGCGTTGCGAACTTCTTTTACGCAGGTTGGGCAGAGACTGTCAGTCTCGCGTGGGAAGCCGAGCGGCGGAGCACTGCGCTCGTAGGATTTAAGCAGTGGACCAGGCGCCCAGTTGGGCCGAATCGACTCCCCTTCGGGCAGCAGCTGGTTAACCGACTGAAAAGCCTTCCAGGCCACATCGGAGAGACCGGATATAAGCCGAGAGCTTTTTACTCCCGACAGCTTGGCTTTATCTGATTCCCCCCGGCGAAATTGGTCACTAAACAAGGGCTTTTCAATCTCCACAATTACTCAAATACACACATCAGCCGTGCATCATAAACAGGATTTGCAGGATCCACAAGACGCCATTATCGTCAAAATCCTGTAAATTCTGTAAATTCCATCAAAAAATGACTATCCATCCCACAGCCATAATCGAAGAAGACGTGGAAATCGGCCCGGATTGCGAGATTGGGGCCTATGCCGTCATCAAGCGATTTACGCGAATTGGCGCGCGAAACCGGGTTTTCGAGCATGCGGTGATGGGCGGCGAGCCCCAGGACGTAAAGTTCATGGGCGAGAGGAGTTATCTGGAAATTGGTGACGACAATCTGATCCGTGAGTTCTGCACGTTTCACCGTGCGAATGGCGAAGGAGAAACAACGCGCATCGGTTCGCGTAACTTTTTCATGGTCGGTGTCCATGTGGCTCATAACTGCGGCATCGGGGACGACAACATCTTCGCAAACGAGGTCGCGCTCGCGGGCCATATCACGATCGAGGATCACGTCTTTCTTTCCAACAATGTGGGCGCGCACCAGTTTGTGCGGATGGGCCGTTACGCGATGATTGGCGGGAAGTCGAAGATCGTGCAGGATGTGCTACCGTTCTTTATTACTGACGGGAATCCGGCGCGCGTGCGAGGCGTGAATAGTGTCGGGTTGCGACGCGCAGGGTTTTCCGAAGAGGCGCGACGCGCATTAAAAGACGCGTACAAGAAGTTGTTTAGATCCGCCACGCCGGTTGAAGAGGTTTTGCAGCAACTGGGCCAGGTCGACGACGAACACGTTGCGCACCTCGTGAGTTTTATTCGTGGCTCGAAACGCGGATTTACCAGAGCATAAGTTAAGCGCATGAGAATGAGAGTCCAGGAGCTCGCCGAGATCGTGAATGGTCGCGTTGTTGGCGACGGAGAGACGCAGATCGAGCAGATTGCGGATTTCGAGCACGCGCGTGAGGGCGAGATTGCGTACGTCGAGAATGAGAAGTTGTTTGCCGCGGCCGCGGAGAGTAAGGCGTCGTGTTTGATTGTGCGCAATGGGCTTGAAGAGAAGTTGCCGGACCGCACGCTGATCGAAGTTGCTAATCCAAAGCTTGCGTTCTCGATCATTGGCGCAACGCTTCACCCGTCTATACGTCGCGAGCCTGCGATTCATGAGACCGCTGTTGTTGCCGAAACTGCCGACATCGCGCTGACGGCTTACATCGGTCCTAACGTTTCGATTGGCGAGCATACGCACGTTGGGGCTTACACGAGACTCGAAGCAGGCGTGGTGCTGGGTGATAGTGTGACAGTAGGCGACGACTGCGTGCTTCATCCGAATGTCGTTTTGTATGACGGCGTAACAGTCGGAAATCACGTGATACTGCACGCGGGCGTGTGTCTCGGCGCGGATGGTTTTGGTTACGTGCGTCACGATCTCGGGTATCAGAAGTTTCCGCAAGTCGGAACAGTCGTCATCGAGGACGACGTCGAGATTGGAGCGCACACGTGTGTCGATCGCGCCGCGCTGGGCCGTACGCGCATCGGTCGCGGCACGAAGCTCGACAACATGGTCCACGTCGGACATAACTGCGACATCGGCGAGCGCGTCGTGATCGCGGCGCAGACGGGAATCAGTGGCAGCGTGGTGATCGAAGACGACGCGGTGATCGGCGGTCAGGTTGGCTTCGGAGATCACACGCGGGTGCAGAAGGGCGCGATCATCGGATCGAAAGCAGGGATCCTGCCGGGGAAAATCGTGCGGCCGGGCGTGTGGTGGGGAATACCCGTCCAGCCATTGGATCAATATAAGCGAATGAACGCACACCTGAATCGCTTACCGGAAATGCGCGAAGAGCTCAAGCGGCTTCAGGAACAGATCGAGGAGCTGCGTCAGAAATTAGTCACGGACAACACGGATTGAATCCGGACTTTAACCCGTGTTATCCGCGGCTAAAAATTCAATGATCAGTTCCGCGGCGCGCTGCGAGGCTCCTGGATCACCGAGTTTGTGAGCGACATCTCCTAAAGTCGCGCGCATTGCTTTGTTGGTCTCAGGTTCGAGCAGCTTCAGAATCTCCTGAGCAAGGTTCTCACCAATCAACTGGTCCTGCATTAGTTCTTTAGCAATCTCTCTGCCTGCAACCAGATTCACCAATCCATAATGCGGCACCGTAATCAGTCGCCCAAGCGTGTGCCAGTTGATCGGGGATTCCTTGTAAACAACCACCATCGGAGTTTCGAGCAGCGCCGCTTCGAGCGTTGCGGTGCCGCTACAAATTGCAGCGGCGTCGGAGGCGGCGAGGGCTTCTCGAGTCTGTTGCTCGATCAGTTTGACGTTACCGGACACGATCTCCGCAGCTTCAGACACCGTTCGACTCGGCGCTAACACCACGACCGGTTGAATCTCCGGACGCGCTTGTCGAAGTAAAACGACTGCATCGAGCATTGGCGGCAGGATTCGCTGGAGCTCTTTTATACGGCTGCCAGGCAGAAAAGAAACGATCGGTCGCGACGGATCCAGATCATTTCTCCGGCAAAACTCTTCACGCCCGTAACGTGCCTTCACTTCGCCCGACAGCGGATGGCCCACAAACTCAACGTGATCGACATTGTGCGCTTTGTACCATTCGACTTCGAACGGAAGGATCGACAACAACAGATCGACGTCGCGCTCAATCCGACGGACACGACCCGAACGCCACGCCCATAACTGAGGACTGATGTAGTAGATCACTTTCAGACCGCGCCGGTGCAGTGACGAAGCGAGCCGGAGATTGAACTCGGGCCAGTCGACAAGCACCACCGCATCCGGAGATCTTTCAATCGCCGCTGCTTTTAGTTTTCGAAATGCCTTGAGGAACTTTGAAAAGACTCGACCGACCTCGACGATGCCCATGATCGCGAGCTCGTCAGAGTTGACGACTGTCTCGACACCCGCTTCGCGCATCAACGGCCCGGTGGCGCCAAAGAGATCCAACTCGCCGCGTTCGCGCAAAGCTCTAACAAGTGCTGCCGCGTGAGCATCGCCTGACGGCTCACCGGCAACAATCATCAACTTTTGGCGCGTTGGCACGCCGCGGATAATACCAGAGATTTTAGCCGCGGATTTTCACGGATGAACACAGGATCGATCCCGCGTTCATCCGTAAAATCCGTGGCTAAAAATCTGATTCTGCAAACTTATCTATTCGTGCTAGCATCCACGCGCGCCCCTATGACTCGTCTTCTACTGGCTACCTTAATCCTAATCCTTGCCTGCCAGTTTGTATTTGCGCAGCAAACAAATCCGGTCGATCGGAAAGTCGCCAATCCGATGACCGACACTCCCAACGTCAATCCACTCCATACCGATCAACCAGTGCAGCGCCGGCCACCGTCGCAGAATGGCGTCACAGCCGCGCCCACGGACGAGATCACGGTCACTTCTAACAAGCAGAGCGCGGAAGGACCTGAAAACGCGCGTATCGCTCATTACGAGGGCAACGTCGACATCCGCATCGGCACTTTCCGCCTGCAAGCAGACAAGGTCACTGTTTACGAAGCCGAGAACCGCGTCGTCGCGGAAGGCAGCGTCGTTTTCGATCAGGCAGACCAGGCGCGAATCACCGGCTCGCGCGGCGAGTGGAACTACCGCACCAAAACCGGTTACTTCGAAAACTCCACCGGTTTCACAAACCAAACGCAGGACGGCACGCGTATCTATTTCACTGCGGATCGCGTTGAAAAGATCAGTCTCGACACGATCGTCGCCACCAACGTGCAGGTCACGGCTTGTGATGAAGACGTTCCGAAGTGGAGTTTTTCTGCCAGCAGGACGCGTATCAAAACCGGCGATCGCGTCTACGTCTATTCGCCGAAACTGAAGCTGAAAAACATTCCCGTGTTTTTTCTGCCGTATGCATCGGTATCGATCAAGCCACGCGATCGCGCTTCGGGCTTTCTGACGCCGACATTTGGTGGCTCAGGCGCCAAGGGCGCGCGGTTATCGAGTGCTTACTATCAAACACTCGGTCGCTCCGCCGACATCACTTTTCGCAACGACATCTACACGCAACGCGGGCTCGGCTTCGGCGCCGACCTGCGCACGCGCGCCAACTCGCGCTCGTATCTCAACTTCGGTTTCTATGCCGTCAAGGATCGAATCTTTGGACCAGAAGCCAGCGACGCTAATCCGGATCAGGGTGGCTCGAGTCTTTACGTCGACGGCGTCCACTATTTCAAGAACGGCTTCATCGCCGTCGCCGACGTCAATATCACTTCGAATCTCGCGTTCCGGCAGGTGTTCTCCGACAATATTCAACAAGCCATCTCGCCGGAAGAGACGTCGCAGGTTTTTATAAACAAGGATCACGACGAGTACAGCTTCAACTTCCTGGCGCGCACGCAGGTGACCTCGTTGACCAATGCGCGTATTCGTATTCGACAGTTGCCGAGTATCAGCATCGACAAGCGACCCGCCATCGTGAGTTTCTTCAAGAGCCTGCCGCTATATTTTTCTTTCAGTGGATCGGCGGATGGCGTGAGCCGCAAAGAGACGATTGAAGACGCGGTGCAGTTCGTCAGCGACGTCGGTGGCAATCCGATCATTACACCGTCGATCGTGCAGCGACTCGATGTTCATCCGCGGTTTGAGCTGCCGTTGAGTTTTGCCGGTTGGAACATAACCGCATCCGGCGCCGGGCGCGTCACTTTCTATTCGAATTCACTCGATCCGAACACGCGCGACGTGCTGAGCCGTAATGTCACGCGAAGCTACGGAGAATTTGAGCTCGACGTCCGTCCGCCCGCGCTGGCGCGAGACTTCCGTCACAGCGGCGGACGTTTCTTCTTTCGTCACGTGATTGAACCTTACGTCATCTATCGCAAGATCTCGGGCATCAACAACTTCGATCGCATCATTCGCTTCGATTACATCGACGCGATGGCCGATACGAACGAGTTTGAGTTTGGCGTCGCCAATCGTTTCTTCACGCGCCGCTCGACTGAAAATGTCAGCGACGTGCCTGTGAAAGAAAGCAACGATCCGAACCGGCCTTTGCTTTCGAGCCAGCCGTACGAGGCGTTGACGATCACGATCCGTGGTAAATACTTTTTCGATCCATTCTTTGGCGGCGCGCTGATTCCAAACAGGCGCAACCAGTTCTATCCGATAAACACGCTTTCCGGATTTGTTTACGGTGGACTACCGCGGCGTTTTTCCCCGGTGAACGTCGACACGCGCTATCGTCCGCGGCGTGATCTCTTCGTCGATTTCAGGACTGACATCGATACAAACGGCGGCGGCTTGCGTTCTATGTCAACGACGTTTGGTCTCTCCAAACCGAGCATTCAGATCTTTCAGAGTTTTTATTACACGCGCGCGATTGAGCTGGGTGGTGACCTCCTGAGATTTGCGGACACCCGTGGTTTCGAGGCCGGCTCAGTGCGTGGCTCGCAGTGGAGTCCATCAGTATTTCTCGGACATCCTGAGGGTGGTTTGTATGGCGGCACGTCGTTCTTTTTTGACTTTCAGAAGCGGCCCGGAAGGGGCGACAGCTCGCTCATCAGCTCGACCGTTACGCTCGGATATGCCTGGGACTGTTGCGCAGTGACGACCCAGTTTTCGAGCTTTAACGTCGGTCTACGAAAAGAAAACCGCCTGGTCTTCGCCTTCAGACTCAACGGCATCGGCAGCTTCGGCACCGAACAATTCGGCCAACGCTGGCGCTAGCCTGGAAAAGAAACAAGTCAGTTAAAGAGAACAAGTCAGGAAGAGGGGCTTGCCCCCGCT
>DATENQ010000396.1:0-3924 GCA_035275005.1 Pyrinomonadaceae bacterium
CAGAGATCGCAGAGGGCCGCAGAGTTAATGCTGGAGGCTTTGAACCTGGCGCAGCAGGTTGCGCGCGACATCAGAGTCAGGGTTGGCGCGGCGCAGCAGGCGGAATTCCTGTTCCGCTTCTCTCAATAATCCCGCATCCGCGTACAGCAAACCGAGCGTTAAGTGCGACGATCCATAGGCTCGTTTTGCCTTCGCGATCTCATTCGCTTTTCCCTGATCGAGCACACGAAACTTTGCCTGCGGTGCGGGCGGACGTGGTGAAGTAACTTCCTGCCCGTCTTTAATCGCCTTCACCTGCCACGAATAAACCTTTCCACGCGCAAGCGATGTGGTCCACGAGCGATTCGTTAGTTCCGGACTCGACGCGACCAGCTTGAACTGATCGTCGTAAACCTCAACCACGTAACCCGTCGCGCCTTCCAAAGTGGTCCAGCGAAACGACGGCTGATTACTCAGCACCACATTCCCGACCGGCTCAACAACCGCAAACTCACGCGGCTTATTGTCCGAACCCATCAACGTGCTCGACGGTCGTATCAATCCCTGAAGCTCCGACGACCGTTCTATCTTCTGCGACGTCAAAGCCTTCTTCAAAAGGTTTTGATAAGCAGGCGGTAGATTGTCAGCACCGGAGAGTTTGCCCTCCTGGTCCAAGCTCAACACGCTACCACCATCGTTCAATTGCGCCACCACCACCGGTGCTGGCTGAGGCGGCAGCGAAGGTTCGATTGATGGAATTGGTTGCGAAACAGGAGTTGGCGCAACAACGACCTCTTGTTTGTTCTCCTTCGGCGTCCGCCAGATGATCCATGCGATCGCGGCGAGCAAGAGTATCGCGAGCGCCACTCCACCAAACGCAGGCACCGGTGCCACTTTAAATAACGACGCAAACCATCCACTCTTCACCGCCCGCACAGGCGCGGTGGTTGGACCATAATCGCGATCGAGCGACGGTGCGATCTCATTTCGAAATGCACGCAAGTCTGCAACCGCAAACGCGCAATGCTCGCAAGCGGACAGATGATCGTTGACGATCTGAAGCGCTTCGCCCGAGAGATGCCTGTCGACGCAGTCAGCAGTCTGCTCAGCGGTTAAGTGCCCGCCGCCATTTTCACTAAACGCCTCATGCAGCGCGAAGAACGCCGCGTCGTTGCTCTCCACGCGCGAACGGCACGCGTCGCACGCGCCGAGATGATCGCTCACCGCCAGCAGTTCGGCGGCGGGCAATTGGCGGAGGGAGTAACCCTCAACTTGTTTTGAAGACAGGTGTTCCACTGATTTTCGTCTGGTCCTTAGCCGGGAATCCGGCGGGCTTCACATGCATAAGTTGGCGAAAATTGTCGCTTATTACCATCGGCTTTAAATAAATCCTTTCAACCGCCTCGCGAGCCGTTCGCGGCCGGATTTGCGGGCGTTTATGACCTGTTGGCGCGTTAATCCGAGCAATTCCGCGATGCGCGCGTCTTCGATTGGCAACTCATTCCACACCGCCGCAAAGTCGTCGGCGACGATTTCCAAAGCCGCGGCAAGCTGTCGAATCGTGGCTATGCCGGTCGCGGGGAAGAGTGTGATGCTGCTAAAGCCGCTCGCGTCTTTCAGATTGAGTAACAATGCGGCGCGCTGGTTCCGCGGCAGTTGCTGCAACTCCTCCCACAAGCGCTGGAGAAACATGCGCTTCTCGGTGCGCCACGCCTGATCCGGTTCGGGCGCAGGCGGTTCGTGCACGGCATCTTCATCATCCGTGAGCGACTCGACCGGCTGATCACTGACTCCCTGAATTGCGGCGACACCGCTGACCAGTTCATCGAATTCAACGGACGCATTCAGATGGTTGAAGATCGCTGCGACTGTTTCGGCAAGGCTCTCGCGTTTTGGCAACTTCTCGATACCCGCGACGTTACGCGTTGGCGGCTTTTTCGCCCAGGCTGCAAAACCCGCGATGAGTTTTCCATTCTCATCCTGCCAGAGCGCAAAGCCACGCTGGCGTGTCAGTAAATAATGAAGACGATTTTTGAGCGCGTGTCGTTCGGGAAACTGGCGTCGCAGCCAGCGCGCGCAGGTGCGATGTGCGATAACTGCGGCCATGCCCCGCAGATCAGTAATCGGATGAGCGTCAGGAAATTTTCGAAAGCGTTGCAACTGGGCCAACAGTTGCAGCACGACTTCCTGTTGAATGTCATCAGCTTCCGCGCGCTGCGTTTCACGATTGGTGCTGAAGCGCAGTTTGTAGCGAATGACGGTTTTGATCACCGGCTCAGCATGGACCGTGATCAGTTGCGAAAGGAGTTCGTCGGCCTTTTCGGCGCTGACTTCAGCCAACAAAGGCTCGAGGATGACATCGATCTTGACCGGCGACTCTTTCATTGAAATCAGCCACAAAGAAGCGCATAAAGCAGAAATACCTTAGCAGATCATTTGTTCTCTTTGTGTCTTTTTGTGGCCATTTTCCGGCCATCCCCACTGCGCGACTGTGGCCGGTACGGTGCCATCCTGTGGTCCGTAGCGTTAGTTTGAAAGCCTTCCTTCCATAGGATCTTCGCGTTTTAAGTAGGGGCAATCGGAGCCCGATTTTGCAGTCGCCTTAAAGGCGGAGAGGACCGTATGCAATTCAATTTGCGCAATCTGTGTTTTGCTTTGATCGCAGTCGCGATCGTTTTCAAGTCCGGGTTTGCCCAGCACCAGGAGGACGACAAAACGCTGGCGCCGTATTTCGTAGTCAAAGGAGACCCGACTGTCGATCAACTGCCGCTCAAAGACACGCAGGTCGACATTTCAGTTTCAGGTGTTATTGCCGACGTGAAAGTCCGGCAAATTTATCGCAACGAAGGTTCACGTCCGATCAATGCTTCGTACGTGTTTCCGGCATCGACGCGGGCTGCTGTTTACGCGATGCGTATGCAGATCGGCAACGAGATCATCGTCGCGAAGATCAAAGAACGCGAGCAGGCCAAGAAAGACTTCGACAAAGCCAAAGAAGAAGGGAAGAGCGCATCACTACTCGAACAGGAACGCCCGAACGTCTTCTCGATGAGTTTGGCCAACATCATGCCGCAGGAACAGGTTGAGATCACACTCAACTATACCGAGCTCCTGATCCCGACAGACAACGTTTACGAACTCGTGTTTCCAACTGTTGTTGGACCACGCTACGCGTCACCTCAAGATGATAATAAGAAGAGAGACGACAAGTTTGTCGCAACGCCTTATTTGCATCAGGGTCAACAATCACCCAGTACTCTGCACATCTCGACGCGCATCTCCGCGGGGGTGCCGATTTACGATCTGGCGTGTCCGTCACATCAAATCATACCGCAGTGGCAGAGTCAGGGTGTCGCGCGATTCACGCTCGATGATTCGAATCCGTTTCAGGGTAATCGCGACTTCGTAGTTCGCTATCGTTTAGCCGGCGATCAGATCGCTTCCGGCCTGCTGCTTTTCCAGGGCACGGATGAAAACTATTTTCTCTACATGGCCCAACCGCCGGCACGCGTCGCGACCGAAGCCATTCCGCCGCGCGAGTACATCTTTGTCGTCGACGTTTCGGGTTCGATGGAAGGTTTCCCTCTCAATACTTCGAAACGATTGCTCAAAGACTTGATCGGAAACCTGCGGCCGACTGACTTGTTCAACGTGGTTCTCTTTGCCGGTGACGCTGCGGTGCTCTCGCCTGAGTCGTTGCAAGCGAACCAGCAGAACATTGGACGCGCGATTGGTCTGATTGAGCAACAGCGCGGTGGCGGCGGCACTGAGTTGCTCGCGGCGATCAAAGAAGCGATGGCCCTTCCGCGACAGGACGGCATCTCTCGCAGCGTAGTGCTCGTCACTGATGGTTATGTTTCGGGTGAGCAGGGTGTGTTCGAACACATTCGCGCGAACTTGAACAAGTCTAACGTGTTCGCGTTCGGTATCGGCGGATCGGTGAAT
>DATENQ010000397.1:0-7419 GCA_035275005.1 Pyrinomonadaceae bacterium
TCGCGGAATCGACTTCCAGATCGCGCGCGCCTTTTTGCGGCCGCGACATCACTTTCAGAAGTTCACCGTTGCCTTCGAAGTCGACGTCGTAACCATAGTTGATGCTGCGCAGCACTTCGGGCGAACTGTTCTGCGTGCCGAGGATGGACCAGACAGACGGATCTTCAGATCCGAGACGCCAGATGCCGTAGCCCGCCGGCTTGTAACCGCTGGCCGCACGCATCTCGTTGTAAGCCGTGACCGCGTCGAGGAACCAGACCTTGTGATGAGATTGATCTTCTTCGTCGTACTCGAAATACGGATTGCGTGCGGCGGTGTCGAAAGTGGGCGCAGTGCTCGAATCACGCGCGCTGATCAGTGCCTCCTGAAACGTGACTTCGTCGGCGCTCTTCGTGGCGTCGCTCCAGTTATAACCGTAGTTTCCGAGGGCGATGATTGTTTTGGCGGCGTCGAGATCACGCATGCGACTGATGAGTTTTTGCTCGAACCAGTCCTGCGCCGCGACCGGGCCTGCGTCGCTGCCGGCCCAGTGCTGGTCGTATGCCATCAGGATCATGTAGTCGCTTGCGGCGGCGTATGCTTTGTAATTCCAATCGGGATCGTCGAAAGGCACGGCCTGGGAGACGAGCAGGCCTTTGGCGGCAAACGTCGTGTGCAGTTCCTGCATGAACGTGAGCAAGTTGCCTTGGGCAGCCGTCGGAGGCTCTTCGAAGTCAACGCAGATGCCGGCGAACTTGTTGTC
This sequence comes from Pyrinomonadaceae bacterium, assembly GCA_035275005.1. GTDB lineage: Bacteria > Acidobacteriota > Blastocatellia > Pyrinomonadales > Pyrinomonadaceae > PSRF01. The sequence goes on from DATENQ010000397.1 coordinate 743, forward strand.
CTGCACGAAGGTGGTTAACGCGTTGATGAGTTTTTGCCGGTGCGGCTCGTCGGCGATGGAGCGCGCCAGCAAGTCTCCCTGCCACTGCTCGTCAACCAGGTTCTGCACCATTGGCAGCACTCGAACTTCCGGCCGCGTCACGCGAATCCAGTTCAGCGCGGGTATGTGAACGTCAGTGGCGAGTGGATTAGGCCCGTCTTGCAGGTGTGACCATTCGGCTACGACCCAGTCGAGATGATCGAGATTGCGCTTTAGTGATTCGTAACTCGACTCGTCCCAGTTAATAAAGAATCCGACCGACAGCGGGCGCGTTGTGGGAACAACGGGCGCGGGCACCGACGGCGGCGGCGGGACGAGCGGAACACGCCAGCGGCGTTTGCCTGGAGTGATGTATTTCGTGGTAGCGAGGGCGCTTTGTAGTTCCGCTTGTGCCTTTTTTGCCTTACGTTCGCTGGGGTTTGTGGGAAGATTTGGCGGCTTAGGCCTAAGGTTGAGACCCGGCAGCACCGGCCTGGCAAACACGCTGACTATAAAGATGACTGCGAGTCCGGTCGCAACTACTGAGAGCGCTAACCAGATACGACGCACGCGGCGCCACCGCCGCCCCTGGGGGTCATGAAAGACGGGTGATTCCACGACATCACAAAAGCATAGTTACCGTGGTTAAATCTTTTCTTTTTTTGCGGTTGTTTGTGAGTTTTTGCGGGTTAGTAAAAAAAAGCCGTCCACGACCTCCGATCGTGGACGGCTTCGGTGAACTGTTGGGATTGGCCTGAGGCTAACTGTGTGCCGCTTCCAGAAAGGAGGAGCACTATGCAGTAAGACTACCGAACCAGAATCCTAACTAGTTAGCTGGTTCAGAGGTCAGGCCGCAGCCACCTCACTGTGATTAGAACTCATATATTTTAGAATCACCTCCTTTCCAGTGTTGAGCCGATAATAAGATACGCACAAAGGATCGTCAACCGGTAATTTTGGCCGCAGATGAACGCAGGTGAACGCAAATCAGAATCGGCGTTCATTCGCGTTCATCTGCGGCCAAATAAACACCTGAGGAGTAAACCTGCCACGCGTGTTGGAAGCCGAAGAAGTAAGCGAGCTCGCGATAGTCAGCTGCATCGTGAATCACAAAGTCGGCGATCTTGCCGGGCTCGAGGGAGCCGAGTTGCGCGCCGCGATTCAAACTGTACGCGGCGTTGATCGTTGATGCTGTGATTGCTTCCGACGGCGTCATCTTCATGTGCGTTGCAGCGAGTGAGAGGATCATCGTCATCGACGGCGTCGGTGAAGAGCCGGGATTGAAATCAGTTGCCAGAACAACTGCGAGACCGGCGTCGATCATTTCGCGCGCCGCGGGATAGCGCGATGATCCGAGCGCGTAAACTGATCCCGGTAACAATACAGGCTGAACACCGGCGCCTTTCAACGCTGCAATCCCTTCGGCGTCTGTATGCTCGAGATGATCGGCGGTGACGGTGCCTAACTCCGCCGCGAGTTTTGCGCCTCCTGAAAGCGACAGCTGATCGGCGTGCATCCGCAAACCAAGTCCGTGACAACGAGCCGCCGAAAGGATCTTCCACGATTCGTCAGTGGTAAATACTTTCTCCTCACAAAAGACGTCGCAATACTCGGCAAGTTTCTCTTGAGCGACGCGCGGCAACATCTCTTCGACGATCAGTGAAACGTACTCTTCACGCCGCGACTTATACTCGGGCGGAATGCTGTGCGCGCCGAGAAACGTCGGCACATAGCGCAATGGCGTCTCACGATCCAACTGCCTGATTGCCCGCAGAATCTTGATCTCATCTTCCAGTGACAACCCATAACCCGACTTCGCTTCGACCGTCGTCGTGCCGCCACGCAAAAACCATTCTGCGTACCGTCTGCCTGTTACGATCAACTCGTTGAGACTGCTCGCACGCGTTCGATTAACTGTCGACTGAATGCCACCGCCACGCGCGGCAATCTCCTGGTACGTCGCTCCCCGGCTGCGTTCTTCAAACTCTTCGACACGTGTTCCCGCAAAGACCGGATGCGTGTGCGCATCAACGAAACCCGGCAGGATCACACGTCCGCCCGCATCGACCACAATCGTGTTCGCATCGATTAGTGCTTCGATCTCAGTTCCGACTCGCTCAACCAGTCCATCGCGAACAAACAGTCCACCGCGCGCAACAATGCCGAGCTCGCACATCTCCGGCCCAACACGGGCCTGCGCCGGTCCAGCCAGTGTCACTACCTGCGCACAGTTAATTACAGCGAGCGACTTACTTTCGTTTTCGGAGGACATAAATCGCGAGACCGACAGCATTCGCTATCAGCACAGTGACAATGATCTTGAGCGCGAACGACAGCGGACTTCCCACTTCCGTAATCGGAACGATCGCGAAACGGATGTAGATCAACGTAACAATGAAGCCCGACGCGCACGCGATCTTGAGCCACAAGGGCGCTTTGACGCCGAGCGCTTTCATCCCAAACAACGGGATCGCAAACAGCACGAGGTACGTCAGCGCGTAGAAAATCCCACCGGCATTATCTATCAGCTGAAACGCTTCCTGCGCGTGTACCCCCGCCAGGCTAAGCACACCGAGCACAAGCGTTACCGCACCCACAAAGAGAATCGAGTTGATCGGAGTTTTATACCTGGGATGCAACCGGCTAAACCACGCGGGCAACAATCGATCCCAGCCGGCAACCATCGGCAGACGCGTATTGCCGGCGAAGTAAATACTCATCAGCGCTATGGTCCTGACGGTGATGCCGAGAATCGCAATGGAACCAATCCAACCCAGTGATTGAAAGCCGATCGAAAGCACCTGCGGGATCGGTCCAATCACGTCAATTCGATCGCGCGGAACAAACGCGAGTACCGAGCTTGTCCCGAGTATGAACATGAGAGCGATGATCGGTGTTGAAATCATGACGGAGCGCCCGATGTTGCGCGCCGGCGCGCGTGTTTCTCCCGCGAGGATTGCAATGTATTCGAAGCCGGTCAGACCACCGAGGGCGAGTTTGCTGGCGACGTTGATGTTGTACTCGGAGAAGGTGGGAAACTGGAGCGCGAAGGGCCGATACTCGCCGGCGATTACCTGCGAGACAGCGACGAGCGGCAACAGGATCAAAATCGTGAAAGTGACCATGTGTACGAGGCCGCCGACATTGTGGACCCACTTGCCGAGCGCGAGGCCGCGCATCGCTGCTATCACCATCGTGGTAACCAGGACGAAACTGATCAACATGATCACTCTCGAACTGCCTCTCATCTCCGCCCCTCGTGGTCCAACTGCATAAGAGATGCTCGTGGTCACTACCAGTCCGGTGCCGGCCAGGATCGAGATGGCGAAGACCCAGAGATTCCACCCGACCATGAAAGCGACAAAGTCGTTGAAAGCCAGCTTGGACCATTGATACAGACCGCCCTCGAGCGGCATGAGGCGCACCAGAAAAATCACTGCCGCCGCAAGCGGAAGGTAGAACGTGACGATGGCGAGAATCCAGAATACGTTTTGCTCGTGACCGATCCGCGCAGCCCAGCCTACCCAGAATGTTCCGACGACGAACACGACCTGCGTCAGCACCAGATCGAACAGACCGAGCTCTTTTTTGAAGACGGCACTGCGAGCTTCGACGTCGCGCTCGATTTCAGCGACGCTCTGAGGGGTTGAGTAATCTGTGGGTTCAGTGTTCATCGGCGGCACGGGCTAGCCATTGGACCACATCAGGTCGCATTTCGGGAACAAATTCGTGCCCCGCGTCATAACTCTTGAACACGACGGAGCGCGCTCGCTTTTGCAATTGACTCTCGTAGTTCTGCACTCGCTCGGGCGAGTAAAACTCGTCGCGCGTTCCGGCGAGGTGCAACACGTCGATCGGCCCGCGGCGATACGTCGTGCTAGTTTCCCAATCGCCGGGAATGCCGCCGCAGATACCAATCACGCCGCGCAACTTTTCCGGATGTGTAAAAGCAAAACGATAATTCAGCGCGCACGATTGCGAGAACCCGAGCAGAAAAACGCGCGACGGATCGGCAACGCCTTCAGCAGTCAGGATTTCAATTAAGTCGATCAGCGCGCGATGATGAACTGCAACTGACTCTTCGCTGTGAAAGTTTGTTAACCAGCCAAAGCCGAACCGCAGTGGTCCACCGGCGACCCACGGTTCTTTGATGTGCTGGTGAAAGCCTTGTAACGACGCGATCGCGAAACGTTCGGGCGCGAGCAGTTGCGCTTCCCGCAGCATCTGTCGCTTGTTGGCGCCATAGCCGTGGAGGGCGATCAATAAGGGCGCGGGCGCAGTCGGGCCCGGACGCAGATCGTAGTAGAGCTTCACACGCGCTTCGAGCGTGCGGTCAGATTGCAGGTCGTTTTCGCTCATGGAGATGGGCACAGATTGACGCAGATTACACCGACCGCTAGGATGACTCAAACTTTTCTTGAGAGGTGTAGTGATGAAATTTCCAGGCGGATTCAATATGGATCAGATCATGAAGCAGGCGCAGTCGATGCAGCAGAAGATGCAGAAGGAGATGGATGAGCTGCTCGTCGATGCTTCAGCGGGTGGCGGTGTGGTCACGGTACAGATGAAAGGCAATCATGAAGTGGTGGGTTTGAAGATCGATCCGGAAGCCGTAAAAGAGGGCGACGTCGAGATGCTCCAGGACATGATCCTGGCGGCGGTAAACGAAGCGAATCGCAAGGTGGATGAAGCCATGAAGGGCAAGGTGGGTGGAATGCTGCCGCCGGGTCTGGGAAACCTCTTCGGTTAATCACATGCTGGAGTACGCGGAACCCGTCACCAAACTCATTGACGAACTGAAGCGCCTGCCGAGTATTGGTCACAAGTCAGCACAACGTCTGGCTTTTCACATCATGCGCGCGCCTGAGACTGACCTCGAACGGCTGATTGCGGCGCTGCGCGAAGTGAAGCAGAAGATTGTGCTCTGTTCCGTCTGCAACAATCTCACGGAAGTCGATCCGTGTCGTTTCTGCGCGTCGACGAGCCGTGATCATTCAGTGATCTGCGTTGTTGAAGAGCCACACAGTTTGGTGGCGGTTGAGAAGACGCGCAGCTTCAAGGGCGTTTACCACGTGTTGCACGGCAGCCTCTCGCCGATCCGTCACATTGGACCAAGCGAGTTGCAGTTGGAGAACCTGCTGCCGCGACTGAAACCGGAGAATAATGACGGTGTTGCGGTAAGAGAAGTGATCCTCGCCACTAATCCGACCACGGAGGGTGAGGCCACGGCAAACTACATCAGTCGATTATTAAAACCACTCGGAATCCGAGTAACACGAATTGCAATGGGAATGCCGGTGGGCAGTGACCTCGAATACGTCGACGAGGTCACCATGGACAAAGCGCTCGCTAACCGTCACGAGATCTAAGCCACAGATAAACACGGATAACACGGATCAGATTTCTCTTTCTGATCAGTGTTATCCGTGTTAATCCGTGGCTTAATTATTTAGAAGCGTACCTGTTCGGTTTTTACGCCGGCCTTACATTCCGAACAATCCTCATCGCTCTCGTACATCCGCACATCGAAATTTATCAGTGACCTGACCGGGCCGCCTTCGATTTCGTCAGGCGCAGTATCAAACTTCACGATCGCGCCACAACCGATGATGCGCGCGCCGAGCGATTTCACGAGCTCGACCGTTTCATCGATCGCGTTGCCGCTGCGGATGATGTCGTCGACGATGATGCAGGGATTGATTTCGCCCTGGTTCACGTACTGGCGAAACATGCGCTTGCCCGATTCCTGTTCGGCCCAGTAGATCTGTTCCGCGTTGAGTGCGTCGCGCACGCCGAATGCGACCGGTATTCCGCCTGAACTCGGACTGATCACCGAGACTTTCGGCAGTTGGCTTGAAATGTCCTTCTCGAGCCGGAACTTTCGACTCAGTGCGACAGCCAGCACGCGAGCCGTGTCGTAATAGCGGAAAGCCAGTGGCATTTGAAAATAGTGTGGCGAGTGCTTTCCGTTTGGATAAACAAAATGGCCCTCACGAAACGCTCCGGTGCGTTTCAGGATCTGCATCACCGCATCTTCGGATGGAATCAGCTCGACCATGCGCTTCTCCTGTTTTTTGTTTGGCGCAGCATACATCAATTAATCGGTTTTCGCAGCACGTTCTACCAGCAAGCGCTGATCGCGCGGTAAACCCGCAGGCAGAGATTGCAGTGAAAACCACTCCGCACGCTCTACTTCCATTGCCTGCGGCGTCACCAAAGCATTCGCGCGACACAGAAACAGCACCTCGACCTGCCGCGGTTTTTTGAACGATCGAGTGGCGAAGAGTTCAACGTCTTCCACTTCCAACCCAATCTCTTCGCGCAGCTCGCGTCGCAGTGCGTCGACAGGCTGCTCACCTGCTTCGATAAATCCGCCGGGCAAACCCCAACCACTGCCGGCGCGAAATCTGTGTTTGAGCAGCAGGATCTCGCCCGTGTCGTTGAAGATGATGCCCCCGGCTGTGACGGTGAAGCGCGCGTGCGTGAGACGCATGCTCCAGCGACGCATGCGCACCGGCAGACGGCGCCAGATTTTGCTGATGAGATTTTGAAAACCAGCCACGGATAACACAGATAACACGGATTGAGCTACAATGCGCAGCAACATGTCAGCAACCGAGACCATCGCTGTCCCCAAGCGGATCACGAATGCACAGACC
>DATENQ010000398.1:0-9489 GCA_035275005.1 Pyrinomonadaceae bacterium
CCCCTCTTCCTGACTTGTTCTCTTCTGAGTGGTTCTATTCATGTGAGTTGTTCTAGCTGAGACACAAGTTCAAAGTAAGTTGTATGAAGCAGGTGTTGCAGAACAGAAAGACTGGCAGGCCGTTTGTCGGTGAGGTGCCGGTGCCGGCGTTGCAGAAGGGACGCGTGCTGGTGCGCACGGCTGCTTCGTTGATCAGCGCTGGCACGGAGCGCGCGGCCGTTGAACTCGTCAGCAAGGGGTTGGTCCAGGAGGCGCGACAGCGGCCGGATCTGGTCAAGGCTGTCGTTGCGAAGGTCAAGAATGAAGGACTGCTCAACACGTTCGCTTCGGTGCGCGACAAGATGGCCGCGTCGCAGGCGTTGGGCTACAGCGCCGCCGGCGTTGTCGCGGCCGTGGCGGACGACGTGAGCGAGTTTCGAGTTTCTGATCGAGTGGCGTGCGCGGGTGTCGGTTTTGCGTCGCATGCGGAAGTTTTGTCAGTGCCGAAGAATCTTTGCGCGCATCTGCCGGAGGGCGTCAGTTTTGAATCGGGCGCGTATGGCACGCTCGGCGCGATTGCTTTGCAGGGAGTACGACTGGCTGAACCGACGCTCGGCGAGTCAGTGGTGGTGATCGGCCTTGGATTGGTGGGACAGCTTACGGTCCAATTGCTCAAAGCGAATGGCTGTCGCGTGTTTGGCCTGGACCTGGATCAGTCGCGCGTGTCGCTTGGTCTGGAACTCGGCGCCGACAAGGCCGTCGTCTCGAACGACGAGGCAGCGCGAGAAATCGAGACGTGGACGCGCGGACACGGCGCTGACGCAGTCCTGATCACAGCGGCAACTGATTCAAATCAACCAATCGAGCTTGCCGCGCGAGTGTCGCGTTTAAAAGGCCGCGTGATCGTCGTCGGCATGACCGGCATGGACATTCCCCGACCACCGTTTTTCAGCCGCGAGCTCAAACTGATCATCTCGATGTCGTATGGACCAGGCCGCTACGATCCCGAGTACGAGGAGAGAGGTCACGACTATCCGCTGCCTTACGTGCGTTGGACCGAGAAACGAAATATCGAGAGTTTTCTCGAACTCATCGGCGAGAAGCGCATCAACGTCGAGCGTTTGACGACGCACAGGTTTCCGATCGCCGAAGCAGATCGTGCTTACCAGTTGATCTCGGGCGACGTGCAGGAGCCGAACCTGGGCGTGATTCTTAACTACGATCCGGAAGCAGAAGTGACGCGCAAGATTCCGCTCGGCGCAGCGGTGCGGAAGTCGGAGAAGTCGATCGTGCTCGGTGTGATTGGCGCTGGTGGATACGTGCCCGCGATGTTGCTGCCACACTTCAAGACCGAGGGCGTTGAGTTTAGTTCGATCGCGACGGCTTCGGGAATCTCGGCGCACGACGTGGGAAAGAGATTTGGTTTCGCGAATGCGGTTTCGAGCGCGGATGAAGTGCTCGACGACAAAGACGTCAACCTCGTCGTGATCGGGACAAGGCACGACACGCATGCTGAGCTTGCACGCAAAGCGCTCGAGAGAAACAAGCACGTTTTTGTCGAGAAACCGCTGGCGCTCAACGACGATCAGCTCGAGTCAGTGGTGGAAGCGGCGCGGAGTTCGTCAGGAAAGTTGATGGTTGGTTTCAACCGCCGTTTCTCGCCCCTCGCGCAGCGGGCGAAGGCGTTCTTCGATGGTCGTGAGACCCCGCTTTCGATCCTTTATCGCGTGAATGCCGGTCGTATTGCGAAGGACCACTGGACGCAGAACGCGGAGGAAGGTGGTGGGAGGATCGTTGGCGAGGTCTGTCACTTTGTCGACCTGATGCAGTTTTTGATAGAAGCACCGCCGGTATCTGTCTTCGCGGAAGCAATCAGCGCAAAGTCGAGCAAGATAGTTGACGATGATTCGGTTTTCATCACGTTGCGTTTCGCGGACGGTTCGAATGGCAGCATCGCGTATCTCAGCGAGGGTGATAAAGCGTTGGCGAAGGAACGTGTGGAGATATTTGGCGCGGGACGAGTTTTTGTGCTCGATGATTTCCGGCGCGCGACGCTCTACAAGGATGGACGCGAGGAACAGGTTACGCTGAAGGCGCAGGACAAAGGTCAGCAGGCGCAGGTACGAGAGGTTTGCGCGAGTGTGCTCGGAGGTGGACCGGCGCCTATCGGTGTTGATGAACTTGCAGCGACTACGCGTGCTACATTTCGGGTGCTCGATTCTCTCCGCGAGCGCCGCCCGTTTGAGATCTAAGCCACGGATTACACGGATGTGTGGGATTGCAGGGATAGTTAGTCTGGATCCGGAGAGATTCATTGGGTCGATGCTCGAGAGTGTTGAGCATCGGGGTAGGGACGATCAGGGCGTTTGGGTTTCCGAGTCGATCGATGCTTCGGGACGGCGTGCGTGTCTGGGGCATCGGCGGCTGGCGATCATCGACACGTCTCCGGGTGGTCACGAGCCGATGCTCTCGCACGACGGCCGCTACGTCCTCACGTTCAACGGCGAAATCTACAACTACCGCGAGCTCCGCGAACAACTGCGCTCGCTGGGGCACCAGTTTCAAACGGACAGCGACGCGGAAGTGTTACTCGCAGCGATCTCCGAGTGGGGTTGGGAAGCGGTGGATCGACTCAACGGCATGTTTGCATTCGCCGTCTGGGACAACAGGGAACGCACATTGACCCTCGTGCGCGATCACGTTGGGATTAAGCCGCTCTATTACTCCTTCATTGGGAACACGTTTCTCTTTGGCTCCGAGATCAAAGCGATCCTCGCCACGGGGCTGGTAAAACCTGAGCTTAACCCCGAAGCCCTGCACCAGTTTCTGACGTTTCTCTGGGCGCCCGATCCGAACACGTTGTTCGCCAACATCAAGACAGTTCCCCCTGGCCACCTGCTTCACTTTCATGGCGACGAACTCACACTCAAACAATGGTGGGACGTTTCCTTCAACACGATCGAGGAAGGCAAAAACGAAGCCTCGTGGCGCGAGCGCGTGCTCAACACACTCGACCGCGTCGTGAAAATGGAGATGGTTGCCGACGTCCCTCTGGGATCGTTTCTTTCGGGCGGCATCGACTCGTCCGGCATCGTGGCGATGATGGAGCGACACAGCAATGGGCGACGCATCAGCACTTACACTGTCGGCATCGAGAGCGAGGATCTGCGTTACGACATCATTCCCGACGACGTGCGTTGGGCGCGGCGCGTCAACGAGCAGCTGCAGACTGACTACCACGAGATCATGTTGAAGCCGTCGGTTGCGGAGCTGCTGCCGAAGCTGGTCTATCACATGGAAGAGCCGCCAATCGACATGGCGATCCCGAGTTATCTCGTGTCGAGCGCGGCGCGCGAAACGCTAACGGTGATGCTCTCGGGAATGGGCGGCGACGAGGTGTTCGCCGGCTATCCGCGGCAGATGGCGATGAAGATTGCCTCCGCGTTCGATCCGGTGCCGAACATGCTGCGACGACCGTTGATGAAGACAGTTGCCGGCGCTTTGCCTGGTGGACTGCCGGGCAAACTAACGGCGCCGCTGCGCAACGCGAAGAAGTTTGCGCGTAGCGCGGCGCTGGACTTCGAAGATCGCTATCTCGGCTATGGCACGTACTTCACGAACGAGATGAAGCGGCGGTTGTACTCCGACGAGTGGCGCGCGCGCACCAGTGAATACGATCCTTATGCCGCGCATCGTGCTTACTTCGCGCGCGCGGCAGACGCCGCTCCTTTGAACCAGCTTCTCTATGTCGATCTGAAAACGTTTCTTCCGTGTCTCAATCTCTTGACCACAGACAAGACCTCGATGGCGGCAAATCTCGAGGTGCGGGTGCCGTTTCTCAATCGCGAGATGATCGAGATGACTGCACGCATGCCGCCCCGCCTGAAACTGCGTGGCCTAAAGCGCAAGTACGTCCTGAAGCGCGCGCTCGAAGGCGTTTTGCCTAAAGACGTGGTCTGGCGAAAGAAGGCGGGATTTGGGGCGCCAATCCGGTCGTGGCTGCGCGGCGCGTTGCGTCCGATGATCGGCGATTTGCTGTCGGAAGAGACGGTAAAGCGTCGCGGCATCTTCCGGCCAAACGAGGTCCGGAGGGTGGTGGAGGCCAACATTTCGGGCCGCGAAGACTATAACCTCCAGGTTTTCCAGCTTTTAGGCCTCGAACTCTGGCACCAAACCTTTATCGATAAATAATTTAGCCACGGATAGACACGGATTTCATACACGGATTTTATTCAGATCTGCGTACGAAGTCCGCGTTCATCCGTGGCTAAAATTGTTTGACAAGCATGTGTCTGGCGGGCTACCCTGCTCGCTGAGAGTCACCCCGGCTCGATACCTCATAGCTCACCAGCCATGATCAGACAAGACACACTCGAAATTACACCGTTGTTGGCGCAAGCGCCGGAAGGAGCTCAGTGTGTGCTTCTGGTCGAGGACGATCCGGCACTCCGCCGGTACCTCGAAGTCGTGCTTCAGCGCGCCGGATACGTAGTAATGACGGCCGGCGACGGGCTGGAGGCGATGAAGGTCCTACTCACTTTGCAGGTCGACGTTATTGTTACGGATGCTCTAATGCCGAACCTTGACGGGTATGAGTTATGCCGCTTCGTGAGGAACAGCGATCACCTGGCACACTTGCCAATCATCCTGCTCAGTGCTCTCGATCCGAAAAATTCGACTGACGAATCCGAGCAGGTAAATGCGTTTTTGGCGAAGCCAGTCTCACCTGAAGATCTGCTGGCGACAATTATTTCGTGTTGCTGATCAGGGAATCCAGTGGCGTGTAGGGGATACCCTGCGCTGTGGCGACGGCCTCGTAAGTGCAGTGGCCGGCGTATGTGTTGACGCCTTCTTTCAGACCAGCGTCACGAGAGATCGCATCAAGGAAACCTTTGTTAGCAAGCTTCAAAGCGTAGGGCAGCGTGGCGTTGGTCAACGCGAACGTGGAAGTGCGCGGGACCGCGCCGGGCATGTTGGCGACACAATAGTGCAGCACACCTTCGACGTAATACGTCGGATTTGAGTGTGTGGTCGGATGCGAGGTCTCGACACAGCCGCCCTGGTCCACGGCGACGTCCACGATAACCGCACCGTTCGGAACGTCTTTCAACATCGCGCGAGTAACGAGCTTCGGCGCGGCCGCGCCGGGCACGAGCACCGCTCCAACAATCAGATCGGCTTGCGAGATCGCATCGTGGATCATGTAGGCGCTGGACGCGAGCGTCGAGATCTTCGACAGGAAAATGTCATCGAGCTCGCGCAGTCGATCGAGATCACGATCGATGATCGTCACTTGCGCGCCCATGCCAACTGCGATCTTTGCCGCGTTGGTACCGACAACACCGCCGCCGATGATCACCACTCGCGCCGATGGCACACCGGGAACGCCACCCACCAGAATTCCGCGTCCGCCACTCATCTTCTCGAGATAATGCGCGCCGACCTGGATCGCCATGCGCCCGGCAACTTCCGACATCGGCGTCAACAACGGCAACGTGCCGCGTCGATCGGTGATCGTCTCGTAAGCGATGCCTGTGACTTTGCGTTCGAGTAACTGCTTAGTGAGCTCGTGATCCGGAGCGAGATGTAGATACGTGAAGAGGAGTTGACCTTCGCGCATGCGCGGATACTCCGACGCGATCGGCTCTTTCACTTTCACGATCATGTTGGCGGTGGACCAAACCTCGTCAGCCGAACCAACGATCGTGGCGCCGGCGCGTTCGTAGAGTGAGTCTTCAAAGCCCGAACCGGCGCCGGCATCGGTTTCCACCCTGACGTCGTGACCAGCATCCTTGAGCGCGCGCACGCCGGCCGGCGTGAGCCCTACTCGATACTCATTGTCTTTGATTTCTTTAGGTAGGCCGATAATCACAGTTGTGTTCTCCAGGGTGATTTTTTACGCAAAGACGCAAAGACAGCAAAGGAAGGCACACAAAAAGTCAGGGCTTTTCTTTGCTGTCTTTGCGCCCTTTGCGTGAAATATTATTGGGGCGACTCGAGCTGGTCTATTTGCGCGCGTTGCAGCTTGCCACTGAAGTCGACATAAATCGACTTCCATTCAGAGAAAATGTCCAGCACTTGAGTCCCTGCTTCGCGATGCCCGTTGCCGGTTGCTTTGGTTCCGCCGAATGGCAGGTGCACTTCCGCGCCGATCGTCGATGCATTGACGTAGAAGATACCGGTGTACATCTCGTTCATCGCTTTGAAGGCGCGGTTGACGTTCTGCGTGTAGATTGCCGCAGACAGTCCATAGCGAACACCATTCGCGACCCGAATCGCTTCTTCAAGTGAGCTTACCGGAATCACTGTCGTGACTGGTCCAAAAATCTCTTCCTGCGAGATACGCATATCGGGCGCGGCGTCGATGAAGACGGTCGGCTCGATGAAGTGACCGTTTGCATAATCACCTTTCGACAGTCGCCTGCCACCACAAGCCAGCTTCGCGCCATCGTCGTTACGTCCAATGCGGATGTAACTCATAATCTTCTCGACGGCGTCAGTGTTGATAACCGGTCCCACATCGGTCTTTGGATCGGCGCCGTTGCCGACGCGCAGCGCCTTCGCATGTTCGACAAGTTTCGCCACAAACTGTTTGTAAACTTTCTTGTGGACCACCAGGCGCGACGAAGCAGTGCAACGTTGTCCTGACGTACCAAAGGCGCCCCAGATGGCGCCTTCAACTGCAAGATCGATATCGGCATCGTCCATCACGATGATCGCGTTCTTGCCGCCCATTTCTAGCGAGCAGATCGCGTTGCGCTCGGCGCAGGCGGAAGCGACGATGCGGCCGGTTTCAGTCGAGCCGGTAAACGAGATCAGACGCAGTGCCGTATGGTTAGTCATCGCTGCGCCGACAGGTTCGCCGTAACCGGTGACGAGATTCACGACGCCCGGTGGAATGCCGGCTTCTTCACAGGCTTTCACGAGGTTGTAAGTGGAAAGCGGCGTATCTTCGGCTGGTTTGATCACCACGGTGTTGCCGCAAATCAACGCTGGAATCAGTTTCCACGACGGGATCGCCATCGGAAAATTCCACGGCGTGATCAAACCGCACAGACCAACCGGTTGGCGCACGCACATCGCAAACTTGTCGCGCATCTCGGCCGGAGACGTGAATCCGTGCAGGCGACGGCCTTCACCGGCGGTGTAGTAAGTGCAATCGATCGCTTCCTGAACATCGCCGCCGGCTTCCTTCAACACCTTGCCCATTTCGCGCGTCATGTCGGCGGTGAACTGTTCCTTGTTGCGGATCAGGATCTCGCCGAGACGAAACAGCAGTTCAGCGCGTTTCGGAGCGGGCGTGTTACGCCAGCGATCGAAGGCGCCCTGCGCGGCGTGGACCGCGGCGTTGACGTCTTCGCTGGTTGAGAGCGGAAAGCGGCCTACGACGTCGTTGTTGTCGGCGGGGTTGATGTTTTCAAACATCTCGCCAGACTCGCTGGCGACCCACTCTCCGCCGATGTAGTTGTGATAGGTTTTAACTGCGGCGCGTGTTGCATTGCGCGCCGCGAGTTTTCCGCTGGTCTTTGAGATTGCTTTCTTTGCCTGAGCCATAACTATTTGAATGACGGGCGGCCACGGAGGGCCGCCCCTACAATAACGCCTTACTGATATGTGAATTGAACGATCAGCGGTACTTGTCGACTGCTTCGCGGATCGACCCTGGTCACATTGAGAACGATTGGGTCACCTGCTTTGAGACCACTCAACACGCGCTGGAAATCCGCCAGCGAACTTACCGGCGTGCGATTAATGCGATTGATCACGTCGCCTTCATCCAGCGGCTGTCTTCCGGCGGGCGGAACGCGTAGTTCCGCTACCAGTCCATTCGGATCGATCTCTTTGACGAAAAGCCCTTGCACGCCGGTCAAGCGGCGTTCGGCAAGCAGTTGCGGCGTTAGTTCCGCAAGCGTGATGCCGAGACGCAGCGTGTTACCGCGTGGGTCAGTGGTCTTTGTAGGAGCGATTTTTGCCGGTCCAACATATTCTCGCGTGTTTGCCGAAGGCCGCTCACCCAACACAACGCTGACAGTTTTCTTATCGAGCTTGCCATTTACGTCTCGCAGGAAAGAGAGCGAGACCTGTTGGCCCACGGGCGTGCTGGCCACGCGCTGAATCAGATCCTGCGCGTTCATAACCGGAGCGCCTTCAAACTCAACAATGACGTCGCTTGGTTGCAGCCCGACTTTCGAAGCCGGAGTCACTTCACCGTTTTCCTTCTCCGTGACGGAAGTGATGATCGCGCCCCTGGCTTCCGAGAGGCCATAAACTTTCGCAAACTCATCGTGTACTGAATCGAGAGTGATGCCGAGATAACCACGCTTCACTTTGCCCTGAGCGACCAGCTGCTTGTAAACGAAGTTGGTTTCGTTGGCCGGCAGCGCAAACCCGATACCGTTGTAATCACCGGTGGAGGTTGCGATCTGAGAATTCATGCCAATCACTTCGCCACGCATGTTGACGAGTGGTCCACCACTATTGCCGCGATTGATAGCGGCGTCAGTTTGGAGAAAGCGCTGGAACGGGGTGAAGAACGGGCTTTCGCGTTCTTTCTTGGAGATGATTCCCGCAGTCACTGTTTGATCGAGGCCGAAGGGCGAACCCATCGCGAGCACCCAGTCGCCGACCTGCGCGGCGTTCGAGTCGCCGAGTGTAACGGTCGGCAGGTCTTTCGCCGCTTCGATCTTGATTACCGCGACGTCCGTTTCCGGATCGAAGCCCTTCACTGTGCCGCGATACTTCTCGCCTGATTGCATTCCGACGATGATTCGTGACGCATCTTCGATCACGTGATAATTGGTCAGAATGTAGCCCTTGGAATCGACGATAAAACCGCTGCCTACGCCGTGAGGCGGAGACCGGCGGCGCGGGCGAAACATGTCCAGCAACGGATTGGTTGACTGGTCTTCCTTATCCTCGTCTTTCTCGCTGACCTCTTCGGCTTGTATCTGGGTGGTTTCGATGTTGACGACGGCGGGCTCGACGCGTCGCGCAATCTCGGCAAATGAAGCCGACAGCGCTTCAGGCGCGCGCGCGATCTGCATCTCTGGCTGGGCTATCGTGGGACGGCCTGACAGCATTGCGCCAATGCCGATTCCGGTCGCCAAACAGGCAATTCCGAGCGCTGCAATCCACACGCGCAGCTTGCGCAGAATGGTCCGTTCCTGTTCCGTCGTGTTGTTCCTGGAAAGGTCAAACATATTTCACCGCCTTATGGACGAAAATCGAAGCCCCAGCGAAAGGAGTAGAGTATAGCGAAAGGGTTTTTTATTTGCTATGGCGGGGCGAATTCCACTGTCAGCGGGGGCAAGCCCCTCTTCCTGACTTGTTCTTTGCTCAACGCGCCCATAAAAACATGACGAATCTTAGAAGAGAACAAGTCAGGAAGAGGGGCTCGCCCCCGTTCGCCGAATCTTGCCCCCGCTCGCCGAATTAGGGGCGCAGGAGGACTTTCAGGACTCCGCGCGTGGCGGCGCGGCACATCGCGTAAACGCCGTTCGAGAGCGGATA
>DATENQ010000399.1:0-3406 GCA_035275005.1 Pyrinomonadaceae bacterium
ATCACGAATCTTTCGAATCACGGGCGGCCACGGAGTGCCGCCCCTACAGTTGCATTCTGGCGAGCAATCGTATACACGCGTTGAATATATTCTTAGTTTCGCAAAGTGGAAATACGAATGAGTGAAGATCGTACAAAATTATCGAGTCTCACCAGATCGATCGTCACAGGAGCGATCGGTTTCGCGGTGGTTAGTCTCTGCGTATTTGCCACCGTCGCCTTTGCAGAAAGATGGATGTACCAAAATCTCGGATTGGCGGGCGCGTATCTCGCCTGGACGGTGCTGTTCATCGTGCTTAGCGGCGCGGTGTTTGGTTCACTCGCCGTGGTTCGCTGGCGACTGCCGAAATTTTATCTGTTATGGACTCTCGCATTCTTCGCGTACGCCGCGGCCTGGATGCTTGCTTATTTCAGCCTGCGGGGGACGACGACAGGTGAATTGATCGGCGCGCTTGTAGGATCCATTTTTATGGCGTTGGTGCTTGCTCTCGGATTCGGCTCGCTGAGATCAATCGTAAAACTTTCCGCGGTGCTCTTCGTATCAAACTGTCTCGGATACTTTTTAGGAGCGGCGCTACTCTACTCCTTAAGCGCTCCCACGGGAATGTTGTTATATGGAGTTGTATACGGTCTGTTGTTCGGCGCCGGAATCGGAGCCGCGCTGCACCTCGTGCAGGTAGCTACAGTCAAGTCATGAGCTCGGGAGAGTTCTTAACACGCAGCACAATCTGGATTTCGATCCTGTCTTATACGGCCGGGTGTGTCGTGTTCGCGACTGCGCGAAATGCGGATAGGTGGGCGCGGCTCGCGTGGACGATCGGTTGCGCCGCACTCGTTGCGCACTTCATTTGCGCGTTTAATTTCTACCACTCGTGGAGTCATCAAGCCGCCTACATCGAGACCGCTCGACAGACCGCCGAGGTGTTTAGGATCAACTGGGGTGGCGGGCTATTTATAAACTACGCGGTTGCAATTTTATGGATCGCCGACGTCGCGTGGTGGTGGTTTGCAGGATTGAGTGCCTATCGGCGTCGTCCATGGTTGATAACGTTGCCCTGGCACGGGTTTTTACTGTTCATCATCTTCAACGCGACAATTGTCTTTAAAGACGGACTCACGCGCTGGGTTGGACTTCTCGTCTGTTTGACGTTGGGACTAAGTTGGATTTTTGCTTTTAGCCTGCGGAGCAGGCGTGAGCATAAAGCCTGGGGCGCAAAGCCCAGGATCAATTAGAACGAATGCCGGCGCACCGGTTCGTATGCGACGATATTCTATCTGTTAACCGTAGTCGTGATGGTCCTGGCGATGCTTGCATGGCTAGTAAAAGTTCCGAGTAAGAAAAAGGGGTAAACATGAATAGTACAATTCGAGCAGCACTTCTCTTTGTCGCAGTTCTCTTCATCGTTCCAACCTGCCTGGCGCAGACACAGTTTCCCGATACTCCCGCCGGTAATCAGGCAAAAGCGTGGTTGGATACTTTCAATTCCGGCGATGCCGGCAAATACAAAGAGTTTGTGAGCAAGAATTTTCCCGCCAACGTACAACAACGTGCTGACCGGGATTCAGGACTTCGTGAAGTGACGGGCGGCTTCGAGCTGAAGAAGATCGAGGAGGCGACACCGACGAAAGTGGTTGCCTTAATCCAGGAACGCGTGTCGGATCAGATGGCTCGAATGACTGTTGAAGTTGACGCCGCAGAGCCACACACGATCACCCGGCTCAGCTTGAATGCGATTCCGCGTCCCGCCGACTTTGCTCTTCCGCAGTTGGGCGAAAGCGAATTGATTACGGCGTTACGAAAGAAACTGGACGAGGATGTTGCCGCCGGACGTTTTGCCGGTGCAGCGTTGGTCGCCAGAAACGGCAAGACTGTTTTCGCACAAGCGTACGGTCTCGCAGATCGCGAAAAGAAAACTCCGAACACTTTGAAAACGCGCTTTCGCCTCGGCTCGATGAACAAGATGTTTACTGCCGTCTCTACTATGCAACTCGTGCAAAGTGGCAAACTCGATTTGAAAGCGCCCTTCGGCAACTACCTGATTGACTATCCGAACAAAGATCTCGCCTCGAAAGTAACCATCGAACAATTGCTCACCCACACGGGAGGAACAGGCGACATCTTTGGACCTGACTTCGACAAACATCGTCTCGAGTTAAAAACTTTGCGCGATTATGTGAATCTCTACGGACAGCGCGCACTGGAGTTTGAACCAGGCAGCCGTTGGCAGTACAGCAACTACGGCTTTCTTTTGCTCGGTGTGATCATAGAGAAAGTCAGCGGTCAGAGTTATTACGATTACGTTCGCGATCACATCTTCAAGCCTGCGGGCATGACAGCCACTGCCTCCGAACCGGAAGATCAAACAGTGGCTGAGCGAAGCGTTGGCTACATGAGAGGTGGTCCAAGTGGCTGGGAGCCTAATACTGAAACTCTCCCTTACCGCGGAACGTCGGCGGGCGGCGGCTACTCCACTGTCGAAGACCTGCTGAAGTTCGCGACCGCGCTGCAATCACACAAACTACTCGACGCGAAGCACACCGAAGAGCTGACGACGGGAAAAGTCGATGCGGGCAGGGGTAAATATGCTTACGGATTTCAGGAATTCATGATCAACGGAGCGAGATGTTTTGGCCACGGAGGCGGCGCGCCGGGAATGAACGGCATGCTGCAAATCTGTCCGGCGTCAGGCTACGTGATTGCGGTATTGGCAAACATGGATCCACCCGCCGCGAGCCGCGTCTCGGATTTCCTCACTAATCGTCTGCCGGCGAAATAAGCCGATCGAGAGAAATAAAGAATCTCAAAATAGAACAAGTCAGGAAGATGTATAGACCGGAGACATCCTAAACACACGTTCGGAGACATGGTAAACACTTTTCCTGCCGTTCAGTCGGTTAAGTTTATCTGCCCAATGTGATGCTGGGAGAAGTAAACATCGAGCAGACCATCCGTGTTAGTAAAGCGTAAGGCCACACACAAGCCGGCAAAGGCGCTACTGATGTGATGCTCGCGACCCTTGTACTTAATGTGACCGTAACCTCTGACTTTGCGCACGATGTCCGTAGCCGCGTACTCAATAGCCGGTAGTCGTTCCGGATAGGCGCGCTGACTTGGTTGATAACGAGTGGCCGGCACTTTCAAGCCCAGAGCTTCGTGCGGCCGTTCCGTATTATAGACGTGACGCCATTGTTCGAAGTGGGTTTGACACATGGCCAGATCCTGAGGCACGAGATCGCGTAAGACCTCCGCCTGCAGCGTGCGATGGAATCGTTCGTCCTTGCCCTGGGTTTGCGGATGATGGGGTCGCGAATGAGAAACCGCAATGCCCAGCTGCATCAGCCAGACCCCGAGTTTGGTGTATTTGCTATTGCTGGAACCCCAGGGTGGCCCATTATCACAAGTAATC
>DATENQ010000400.1:0-2460 GCA_035275005.1 Pyrinomonadaceae bacterium
GTGGGAACATTTCGACGACACTGTTTACGGCGGCGACTTCCTCGCCAATCAACCTCCCGTAAAACAAATGTGCGAAATGGCGCCGTCGATCATTTACCTGTTCGACCGCATGGGTGTTCCCTTTTCACGTACGCCTGAGGGTCTGCTCGACTTTCGACGCTTTGGCGGCACTAAACATCATCGCACGGCATTCGCCGGAGCTTCGACGGGCCAGCAACTCTTATACGCGCTCGACGAGCAAGTCAGGCGCGCCGAAGTCAACGGCAAAGTCAGGAAATTCGAGCACTGGGAAATGATGTCGCTCGTTCTCGACGACCATCAGGTTTGTCGTGGACTGATCGCGATGGATTTACAGACGCTTGAGCTGAAAGCGTTTCCGGCTGACGCGGTGATTATCGCTACCGGTGGTCCGGGTTTGATATTCGGCAAGTCGACGAACTCGATGGTCTGCACCGGCAGCGCCGTCTCGACTTGCTACCAGCAGGGCGCGAAATATGCGAACGGCGAGTTTATCCAGGTTCATCCGACGTCGATTCCCGGCGAAGACAAGTTGCGATTGATGTCGGAATCGGCGCGTGGAGAAGGTGGACGTGTTTGGGTGCCGCGTAAGAAAGGCGACGTTCGGCCACCGTCCCAGATTCCGGAGAGCGAGCGCTTGTACTTCCTCGAAGAGAAGTATCCCGCTTACGGCAACCTCGTGCCGCGTGACATCGCTACGCGCGAGATCTTTCAGGTGTGTCTCGACGGCTTGGGCATCGGCGGTGAGAACCAGGTTTATCTCGACCTGACACACATCCCGGCTGAGGTCCTGGATCGCAAGCTCGGCGCGATTCTCGAGATTTACGAGATGTTTGTGGGTGACGATCCGCGCCATGTGCCGATGCGCATCTTCCCGGGCGTGCATTATTCGATGGGCGGACTTTGGGTTGATTACAACCAGCGCACGAATATTCCGGGTCTGCTTGCAGCGGGCGAGTGTGACTACTCGATTCACGGCGCGAATCGTTTAGGAGCAAACTCCCTCGTGAGTTGTGTCTTCGGCGGTTTTGTCGCGGCGCCTGCGGCTATCGAGTATGCGAAGAATGTCGAGCGCAACGGCGCTGATGGTTCGCGTATCTACGATCAGGAGTTGAAACTCCAGCAGGAGATCAACGACAAGCTGACCAAACAGAGTGGTAGCGAGAATCAGTATGTGTTGCACCAGGAAATGGGCAAGTGGATGACTGATAACGTTACCGTCGTTCGTTACAACGACAAGCTCAAAGCGACTGACAACAAGTTGCTGGAGTTGATGGATCGCTACAAGCAGATCTCGATCAACGATTCGAATCTTTGGGCGACCATGGCGCTGCCGCACGCGCGTCATCTCGCAAACATGCTCGAGCTCGCGCGCGTGATCACGCTTGGCGCTCTGAATCGCAACGAATCGCGCGGCGCGCATTTCAAACCGGAATTTCCCGAGCGCGACGACGAGAATTTCCTGAAAACGACAATCGCGGAGTATTCAGGCGAGGGTCCGGTGTTTTCATACGAATCAGTCGACATCGATCTGCTTCCGCCGCGCAAGCGCGACTACAGTAAAGGCAAGAAGGCTTAGATAAATGTCAGCACAGCCAAGATCAACCACTCCACCAAAGACAGTCGAGATTCACATCAAGCGTCGCGCGAATCCTGACGCGCCGCAGTACTGGGAACAGTTTGAGATTCCTTATAGACCGAATCTCAACGTCATCTCATGTTTGATGGAGATCCAGAAGAACCCGGTGAACAAAGCGGGAGAGCGCACGACGCCGCCGGTCTGGCACATGAACTGTCTGGAACAGGTCTGCGGCATCTGCACGATGATCATCAACGGCCGCGCGCGGCAGTCATGCTCGGCGCTGATCGACAAGCTGGAACAACCGATCCGGCTGGAGCCAATGTCGAAGTTTCAGAACATTCGGGATCTCATCGTGGATCGTTCACCGATGTTCGATCACCTGCGTCGCGTGCACGCGTGGATCGAGAT
Source organism: Pyrinomonadaceae bacterium (assembly GCA_035275005.1). Taxonomy (GTDB): domain Bacteria; phylum Acidobacteriota; class Blastocatellia; order Pyrinomonadales; family Pyrinomonadaceae; genus PSRF01. The sequence continues at coordinate 2,009 of DATENQ010000400.1, forward strand.
GGACGGCACGTACGACCTCGGACCAGGGCCGCGAATGGACCAGGATGACGTGCAGGAACGCTACGCGTACTCGCGTTGTATGACTTGCGGGTGTTGTTTGGAGGCGTGTCCGCAGTACGAGGGCGACAACTACATCGGACCGCAGGCAATCGCCCAGGTACGACTATTCAACATGCACCCAACGGGCAAGATGAACCGTGAAGAGCGGATCGAAGGGCTCATGGGCGAGGACGGCATCACCAACTGCGGCAACGCACAGAATTGCGTGAAAGTCTGTCCGATGAACATCCCGCTCACCCGCGCGATCTACGAGGAAAACCGCGAGACCGTGATCCACGGGCTATTCGGCTGGCTAAAAGGCTAAAACGAGTTTCACGCAAAGGCGCAAAGAAGCAAAGGCGCAAAGAATTTTTTCGAATCTTCTTTGCGCCTTTGCTTCTTTGCGTGAAAAC
>DATENQ010000401.1:0-19334 GCA_035275005.1 Pyrinomonadaceae bacterium
GTTATAAATTTCCATGGTTTCAACGGTGCTGTAGCTGTGTAGGAGGCGGCTGACACCGAGTGTGACGTAGAAGGCGTTCCGCTTTGTCGTAATTCTCACGAGGTGCTTGATGAAGTAAACGAGTAGATCTTCTTCACTTGCCGGGTCGCCGTTAGCATGAACGCCTGCTGGGCCGGTCGTGGCTGCATGTTCCTTCTGGCGTTCGTAAGGTTCGGATTCGACATAGACCAGGCGTTGAAGCAAGTGAAGATCGCTGAACAGGGCTTTGTTGCGGATGCCGTCAGTCCGGCGCGACTCTCCGTGCGAAAACCTTCCGACCGGAACGTAGTACAGCCGCTTGCTCTGAACTGCCATCGCGACATTCAACTTCAGCGTGGCAGCCGCGACGATCCGCATCGCCAGATCTTTGTCCTGATGGAGAAAGTAGGCGAGGCGGTATGCTTTGTTCAGCACTTCTTCTGTAGATACTCTGTTCACCGCGCCCGTCCGCACATTTTCAGCGCACCTCCTGCTCGATCACCGTGGCATTTTCGGAATTCTGGAAACGGGCAGGCAAAAGTAAATCTGGTTTGCGATTCTGTGTGCTAGTATGCGTTACTGCCTATAACCCGAACCTCACGGCTAAGTCCTGATTTAGGAGACAAATTCGAATGAGGAAGACGCTAGCTCTGTTGCTTGCCGCTGGTTTTTTATACTTGGTGCCCTTTGTTCCTCTACCAATGAATAGCCGGACTCTGGCCGCGTCCAGCAAGTTTCAGACGGTCGCCGATCCTATACCGAACCGCTATATCGTTGTGCTGGCGACCACCGACCTTACTCCCATCGCGGCTCCGGCCCCAACACCAAAAACAGCGATTCCCAAGAGTCTTAACACTTCAGCCGCGTCGGCGACCCTTCTCGATTCGAACTCGATGTCCTTTGTTGCGGCACCAGCGCAAGATCAGCAGGTGGTTGCGACAGCCACTAACCTGACGTCCACGTACGGCGGCACTTTTTCTTACACCTGGGGTGTGGCGCTCAAGGGCTTCCGCCTGCACTCTACTGAGGCGGAGGCGATAGCGATGAGCCAGGATTCACAGGTCGCATTCATTGTAGAGGATGGCGCCATCGCTGTGGGATCGCCTGATGCGGACCCGATTCAAATGACTCCCGATCCGGCTGTCTTCCTGAACCCGCAGCCCCAGGCTTCGTGGGGGCTCGACCGCATTGGTCAGCGATATCTGCCGCTTAACAATCAATATGCGTATGTAAACAATGGCGCGGGAGTGAATGCCTACGTCATTGATAGCGGTATTCTCACCACGCACTGGGAATTCCAGGGGCGTGCTTCCGCCATCTACGACGCGGTTGACCGCGAGGGGTCCGGCATCGATTGCAATGGGCACGGCTCGCACGTTGCCGGCATCATCGGCGGTCAGACTTTCGGTGTAGCTAAGAACGTGCGCCTGCTCGGTGTGCGCGTGCTCAACTGTCAAGGCGCGGGTACGTGGTCTGACGTCATTGACGGAGTCAACTTTGTGACATGGCATAGCCGGCAACCGGCCCAACAGGGCTACCCGGCTGTGGCCAACATGAGTCTCGGTGGACCAACCAACAGGGCAGCTGACGCGGCAGTCAGAAATTCAATCAGGGCGGGCGTGACTTACGTAGTAGCGGCCGGGAATTGGAACAGTGACGCCGCGGCATATTCTCCCGCGGGTGTCGCCGAGGCGATAACGGTCGGCGCCACGGGCCGGAACGATGCCCGAGCGGAGTTCTCTAACTATGGTCCAACGCTGGATCTTTTTGCACCCGGTGTCGGCATACCCTCAGCCTGGATCGGCAACGATCTGATGATCGCGACCGCGACAGGTACGTCGATGGCGTCACCGCACGTAGCCGGCGTCGTTGCGCTCTACCTGCAGAGCAATCGATCAGCGTCGCCCGCGACGGTCCGTTCAGCGCTCGTCGGCACTTCAACTGTGGGAGTAGTCAGTAACCCCGGGCAGGAAACGCCGAACCGGTTATTGTTTACGAATTACTGAGAACGCCAGCAGCGGGGGCAAGCCCCTCTTCCTGACTTGTTCTTATTCATGTGTCATCGAGGAATGAACAAGTCAGGAAGAGGGGCTTGCCCCCGCTGTTTGAGTTCTTTAATCAGCTGGTTTGGGTGGTACCGACTCAGTCGAGCCACACCGAGCCGAAGTTCTTAGTCATCCGGTTATCGTCTGATTAATGCCCGGTTGCAATTGGTCCATCACGTCCGGAAAGGAACCGCGGCCGAAGAAAACATGACTCGCCAATTTGCTGAACACCGGCAGCCTTAACAGTGCGCAACCCAGTTCGAGTAGCTGCGGCTGACGAAGAGTCGCAGCGATGCGACGCGCCCACAATCGCGATATAAAGCGCCTCCTGAAAAGTTCGCCTGAGTACGCCTGCAACACCTCCACATCGCCAGTCGACAAATACTCGGTAACAACGTTTGCGGCGAACGCCGAAAGACGCATGCAAGGATCCAGACCGCCGGCGGTGAGTGGAGACACGGCGCCGGCAGCGTCGCCTGTTAACATGCCGTTTGCGTTGGCGATGTACTTAAGCACGCCGCCGACCGGGATGAGTCCCGCGCGAGTTTCGATCTGTTTTGCTTTTCGCAAGTCGATTATGCCTGCGATACGCGAACGAAAATCCTGCAAAGCCGTCGTTGGATCGAATAACGATGGATAGCCGCCGACGCCCAGGTGCGTCTCTTCACCATCGTGAGCAATCCACGCGATGTAACCCGGCGCCAGTTTCGGATCTAGAAAACAAAGCAATCGCGGTGGACCATCGAGCACGGCTCCCTGAAAAACACTCTCGACGCCGAGGATAAATTCACGGTTGAGTTCCAGGTTTAGATCGCGAGCAACACGCGAACGCGCGCCGTCGGCGCCGATCAGGTAGCGCGTGGTGATCGAGTGCGTCGACGAACCGGAGCTGAGTCGAATTGTTAGTTTGCCGTTGGCTGTCGAATGGCCGAGGTAGCTTGTTTGCGGAAGCCAATGAACTCCGGCGAGTAAACACTGCCGCAAATAACGCTGGTAGAGTTGGCCCATGCGGCCGATGCGAAACTCGTCGTGCTGACTTACGAGCTCCAGCGATCGGTGCGCGGGTGAGTAAAGCGTGACGTGTCTAATCGGTGGTCCCAGGCAGTCGTCGGGAATGTCGAAATCGACGAGGGTGCGGCGCACAAAGATTCCGGTGGTATGGATCTTCTGGTCGAGAGTGTTCTTGCGATCGACGAGCAGAACGTTGAGACCCTGCCGGGCGAGCAGGCGAGCACACTGAAGACCGGCCAGTCCGGCGCCAATGATAGTTGTGTCGTAGTTTGTTCTCACGAATGTTCCGCGAAGTCCTTTGTTGCGCAAAGTCCGAGGGCAAAAAAAGGGAGAGACGGGCCGGCACTAAGTGTTTCGCATCTGTTTGATAAGCGATTCCATGTGACTCAAATATTTCTCGAGCGCGCTGCGACCGGCGGCGGTTAGTTTGTATTCGGTCTTGGGCAGGCGTCCTTCGAAAAACTTGGTGCAGGAGATATAGCCTGCTTCTTCGAGTTTGCGCGCGTGCACGCTGAGATTTCCGTCAGTCGTATTCATCAGGTGCTTCAGATCACTGAAGGTCAGTGATTCATTCGCTGCGAGCGCGCTGATGATCCCGAGGCGCAGCCGTTCGTGGATCAATCGATCGAGATTTGGAGCCGCGCTCTTTTCCTTCGTCCGAGCGACTTGCGGGTCCGGCGCCTCCGCGATCGGTTTTTGGGGAACAGTCTTTTTTGCAGTCGATTGTTTAGCCACCGTATTTCCTCACAATAATTGCACCAAACACCACGTGCAGACCACCGAAGCCGGCGGCCATAAACCAATTGGCGAACGCGGGTGGCGAGAAGAGCGCCATGGCGCCGAGAACCATGAGACAGATGCCCATTATCGGCACCACCTTGACGGAGTACATGCCGCCAGTGATCACGCCCGTTCCGTAAAGTAGTAACCAAACACCGGGAATGGCGTTAGTCAGCCCGGCCTGGACCAGCACGATCGTTAGCAGTCCGCCGGCGAGCATGGGCGGCGTCAAGCTGAATACCGCCTTTCTTCCGGGCCCGGAACCGAGTGGCATCTTGATCGTGCGTGTTTTCCGGTCCATGGACCAGCCGGCAATCAGCAGCGAGATCAGTCCTTCGGCGATCCAGACGGCGAGCCATGCGTTGAATGTTGCTTGTTGGGCGGCGATCGCGCTGGCGATGAGCGCGGTGACGCCGATTGCGATCTCGCCCCAACCGGAGATGCCGGTAAAGGCGGTCGCGAGCTCCATCGTTTCGCGAATGTAGCGAAGATTGTCCATGGCCCGGTCGTGCAGGGCCGGTGGCTCGGGTTGCGATTCCTGGATGAGCGGGACGGGCTTCATCGTCTACGCATCTTACGCAATTCGTGAGACTTGCGTCAAGTACTTTGCACAGCAAAGAGAGTACGATTGGCTACCTTAGTAACACTGATACTCGCTGTTACAGACTTCTCTCCGCTCCTCACATTCATTTCATCGCAATCAAATGTCCACAACCCCGCCAGGCCGGTCTTCGCTGGTGCGAATATCGTAGTTTAGGCCCAATCTACATAAATCTAAATTCCCTTGTACATTAATCTGAATTTTCTGCTTAGAAATTTGGATTTTCTGCAGGATGGACCAATAGATTTTCCCACGTATTTACCTATATGACTTCGGCACACATATTGCCAAATCGACCACGTAGCGAGTTTTAAATTGCGAATAGATGAATTTGAAGCAGCGCGTCCTTAGCCCACCGCGCGATGCTTTCAAATACCTGCTCTGCAGGTGCTTTCCCTGGTCACTCGTTCGCCTCGCGAGATCTGCCGTCTCTCCCAGGTCTAATAAATAACTTTGGTGATTTTCCGCTGGGGTGCAGCCTGGTCGGAACGCCTGAAGTGTACCTGGACGATCTTCGTCGTTGGTATCCGTAGGTGTGTTTCCCGCCATAGCTCACTCAAAAAGTCGGCCTTCACCTCTTCAGCAGAACAAGAAAATTTTTTGTCTCGATCGATCACGGGGGTTGTCTACGTAGGGCGGCGGCGTGGTGTAGCCGGCCTGAGTTCTTTGAAACAGCCGAACGATCGCCAAGGCCTTACAGCAGTTGGTCCTTCTGTAGTCCGTCAATCTTTAAAAGTCAATTCGGAGGAGAACGTAATGAGTAAGAATCCAACCAAGTCTGACGACGGGAAGTGTAGTAGCTGGAGCTCCATTTGTGAAAACCAGCCTGAACGAAAACGAGACCTCGCCTTGGCGAATAAGATATTGAGAAATCCATCTGAGGCTGAAGACGTCCTTCAAGATACCCACGTGTCCTTCATTAAGCGTGAGGGTACCGAGGTAAAGGAAGATATGCTCAATTACCTTCGGAAGGCTACGAAGAATCGAGCGTTGAGCGCGCTCCGTAAACGTGCGCGCTCGATGCTCGACAACGCGGTCCAAATAGATGGACCAGTAACCGAAGAAGGTGAGGATAGTTCGGTGCCGGTGCCGGCTCGTGGACTCAATCCGGAGATGGACGCTGAACGTTGTGAGACAAACACGAGATATCGTCGCATCGTTCGGTCATGTTCTGAGAATCTCACCGTCCGTGAAAAGGCTTTATTCCTTTCCCATCTCAGAGGCTACACGAACGAAGAAATTGCCGCAGCGTGGAGGGAGGATGTCAAAAAGATTCGCAAAGACATGAATAAAATCGTCGCGAAAATGCGATACAGATGCCAGCGTGAAAACGAAAAGCAACTCGGCCAATAGCCGGCTTACTTATCCAGTTCTTGAACTCGACACCAACTTTGAAGGAAACCATTAACCAAATGACGCCCAAGGAAAAATCGACGTTTGAATCTACTTCAATGCGTCAGTGCGGCCGGATCACTCCGGGTTTTTCCATGTCGTATCTGCTCGTTCCCTGCGCTCAGGTCCCACCGTTTTATTCCGCTGATGTGTGTTGCTGCCTGAGCCCCGGCGGGATTTCCAAGCACAAACAATCCGAGTTTGTGTTTTGAAATCCTGCCGGGGCTACCCGCCTCGCAGGAAGTTTTTATTTGTTAGTTCATCAACCCAATCAGCAGGAGAAAAACTATGAAATATGACATTAGAAGTACCATCGCTCATCTGGTGCGCAAGGCCAACTCGAATTTCGAGCGGGAGCTGAAAGAACAGGAGGAAGTCTTGCGCGGCCTCGAATGCACCAATCCGTATTACGGCGAGTGGCTCGACATGGGAGTTGAGCTTCTCATTTCAATTTTCAAACTGGAAGACCACGACTTTGCGCGGCAGCTTCCCGAGATGGCCCATGTAAGCAAGTCGGACCGGCACCAGTTCCTGAAACAAATCGAAGCGCATCTTTGCGAATGCGATCATTGTGCACTCAAACAACAGTGCGAGTTGGACTTGAACTCGAAGATCGAAGAGGCATGCAGTGACAACCGAGAGCTGTTGATTCAACAACTCGAGGAAGAATTGCGCAACTCGAACTTAGTGATTGATGAGAAGCCCGAATCATACTTGTGTGCGTGTTCGGCTGACACCTCCGGAGCGCAACCGCCTCGTTATCAATATCGCCAACCGCGACGCGACGGTCACTGAAACTGATGCGTCGATCAAAGAACGCCGTGGGCGTTGCCTGATTCAGCCCGGGGTTGGGGCGCAAGCGCCAACCCCGGATTGTTTAGGTGTACTGATGGGTTAGTTTTTGAGGGTCGATTTCAATTCCCACTTTGGGAGCAGTCTTTGCCCCTGTCCGTCTGATATTAGGAAATACAGTGCGAATTACCTCGTCCAGCTTTTCTCTCAAACCCTCACCCAGACCTAATACCGTGAGCCGAATTAGTCTATCGCTCTGACTACCCACGACATCATCATTGTTCTCCCACTTAGAAAGCGTGGTTTTATCCACGTCTATCAAGTGAGCAAATTCTGCTGCTGTCATCCTTAGGTATTTCCTGAGAAAACGTACATCCTCTCCGCGTATTTGGTAGGGTTTCATGATCACCGCGATCGCAATGGCGCGCATTAGATCGTTAAGCTTCGGAATTATTGGATCTTCATTTCCGCAGTTCTTACATCGGACTAACTCGATGCCTTGTAGTACGATATTGAGTCCGCTTTCCTTAAATGGATAGCTCCCTCTGACCACTTTGGCGTCTTTATCGCAATTACTACATCGCAGCTTGCTCATGATCGCCTCCGTCGTGATTGAATCGAAAAGATAGTTATTAGGCTTACCATCTTAATTGTCTTGAAACTAAAGATAATCGCCATCCATTTACCGCCGGGTTCGTACCCTTCGATACGGTATTTCCATTCATCAGTGTTTGAGTCTTGTTCTGGCTCGTCGTAAATGATTCCCGTCCTTAACACGTCATAAGCGTCTTGAAATGTAATTTCCTCGTCTGCTAACTCCTCACGAAAATGCCTGGTGACGAGTATCTTCCCATGCTCCAGGCAATGCCTGAGCTGTGAGGACGCTTTCGGGCGTGTCATGCGAGGAATTACGCCATCTTCCACTTGAGTTGGTAATATACCAACTTAGGTTGAGAGTCAAGTTTTGCTAAAGCGAATTGAGATTTGTTTGAGAGCTGTTGTTTAGTTCTCAATTCGTGCTGTTGATGCAGCTACAGCTTGTCTGTTGGAGCAGGTGCTGTGGTGCGTAGTAAAATAGCCGTGGATGGATAAAGTCTCGGACAAACTCTCTGCGCTGGTTGAGTCGCAGGAGCCTGAAAAAGAAGTCAGGCTCAACGTGCTGTTGCGCAGAGACCTGGACCGCGACCACATCAACGCTCTCGCCAACGAGCTCGCCAACCTTGCTCCAGAGCCCGCACACGTCGAGGTTTTACCTGCCTCCGGGATGGTCTTGCTCAATGGAACGCTCGGCTCAGTAGAGCGCATCGCGAACCATCCGGCTGTTCAGTGGGTCGATCAGGACACAGAAGCTCCGCTTAAAGAGTTATTAGACAACTAGCCTTCTGACCTCACTAATTATCCTCGAGCCGCACTCTTTCTCTGCTCGTGAAATATTTTTCCAGTATTCCCCATTAGAAATAAAAGAAGGCAGAACCAAAAATCATGAGACTGCTACTTGTTATAGCCCTGCTAATTTCATCTCTCCCCATTTCAACGCCCCGTCGTGTGCAGGCAGCGCCCGTCTTCAAATCAGGCGCCGCCACGTACACCAACCCCCCGCACGAAGACCCGACGCCAACACCGAGCCCGACTCCATCGCCGGATCCTGTCCTCGAACAGGCGGAGCGCGATGCAAAGCTCGCCGAAGAGTTGAAGAAGAAGGCGGTCTCCGATCAAGAACGGGCCGAGGCCGAAGCCGCGCGTCTCAAGGCACTCACGCAGCCATTCGGTGCGCCTGCAAATGTCAGCGTGCCAACCGGCAGCGTGACGACCGACGCCGCCGGCTGGGTCGAGTCGCAGATGCTCGCGCAGGAAGCTGCCAGGCAGATAACGTTCGCGCTGACCACTTCTTTGTGTAAAGACAAGATCATCCCGGGTGACCCGTCGAAGAGTGATGAAGCAAATGGCGATGAAGCGAAGGGTGACGGAGCAAAAGGTGATACACCAAAGGCGGACCCGATCAAAATCAAGACACTGGTCATCTACAGCCCCAACGATCTCGCGGGAGTCGAGTTGTACGGCTCAATAAGGGGCCAATTGAAGAGACTGAAAAGCGATTTGGCGGAGAAAAAGGACGACGCAGTGAAGTTGCTAAGCGCGACTGATCCAACCGTGGCACCGGGCACGGGGACCACTGACTTCGACCCTACCTTAACCTTCGCCGCGCCGGGCATCGCAACCGGCGTCATCAAGTCTGTGGCTGAGTTACTCAACCTCTTCCGAACTGACACTTCATTCACGAACCAGGCCATCACACTCAGCGAGAGCACCATCGTTTCCCAAATAGTCAGGAACCTCAACATGCGCACTGATGATCCCAACGACGGCTGTGACGGAACTGTAAAGGTGTACTTTCCGGCGCTCTATCCGCCCCGGCTGCTCGACACGTCGGAAAACTCCGACATCATCAATCTACTAGATGAAGTCCTTACCGCGAAGGTCGAGGCTGCCGGCAACGTCGAGAAGCTCGACGCACGGATTAAACAGTTGAAAGAGTTAGGTGCGACCTTCGAATCGCGTGACAAAAAGAAGGAAGAGGAAGAAGCCAAGAAGACCGAGAAAACAAAAAAGGATGAAGAGATAAAGAAGAAACACTGTGAGAAGAAGAACACGCCCGAGTGCCGGAAGTTGAGGAAGGAGAGCAAAGACCTCGACGAGCAGATAACGCAACTCGGAAAGGATATCGAAAAGCTGGATAAAAGCCTGGAATTGATTAAGGCCGATCCCAAGAAGTTTAAAGACTGGATCGAGAAACTAACTGACCTGCGAGCGAAGACACAGGCCCTCATCACTGCAACAGATCTAATCTCCGCCAAACTTAACACGCCGGATGACTCGACAAAACTCACCGCGCTGGCCCAACTTCTCAGGGCTGAACGGCTGCACAAAATACTGAGCCAGCCAGGCAGCTACACTCTACACGTCGAGGTCAAGGCGAACGGCACAACCAAGGTCAAGAAGAACCTCTTCGTCGACGCCAAGGTCAGACACTCTGCCGGCGCAGACCTCACCTACCAGTTAATCGAAGGCGGCGGCGTCATCGCGCAGGCACAGGAGATGAAGTGCTACATCGAGTATCAGTCAGCGCGCGACGTGCAGAACATGGTCAGTGGCACTGGCAACAGTCGAGTCATTTGTAAATTTGACGACTCTCCTGGGCAGACAGCCGAACAGAACATAGCTAAAGACGGTGCAAAAAACTCAAAACCTGATAAAAATCCAAAGCCGTAACGAGTCACAATAAAGGAGCTGAATAAGATGCAGGACAAGATGGGCGAAGCGCTGCGGGCGCGTTTACAGTCCGCGCTGGATCACGACACTTTCGATGTGAACATCTTCATGGCCGGTGAACCGGCGCAGGCAGTCCCTCATTTCACAGACGCAGAAAGCGCGGTCGGATTAGAAGCGCTCGTGGTGGACGCCGACACCACTAACGTCGCCGAGCAGCTACAGGAGTATGCCGCCGAAAAACAGCACGATGTGCTCCAATTTCTCGTCGGCTTCGGCGCCGCGGAGAGCTTCGTAGACACCGAAGCCGCGGTCTCAGTGCCGAAGGTGAACTCGGTCGAGTCCTTCTGGATTAACAACTCGATCGGCACGGAGGTGACCCTGGACGTGCTGAACAGCCTTCTCGAACGCCCGGACGTTGTTCACGTCGAGCTGACGCGCCGCGCCGACATCAGCGAACTGATTGACGTTGCGAAGAAGAGTTCGAAAAAGAAACCTGCGGCGAAGAAGGGAAGCGCTGCGGCCCGATCGAGTCGCGCGGCAGCCGCGAAGAAAAAATATCCGGCGAAAGCGCGAACCTTCGACGTGCTCGATCTGGTAAAGAGCGGCACCGCCTTCACAGTTTTTGCGGACGACGATGTGACCGACGCCGCCGAACCCACCTGGAGCGTCAAACGGGTCAATGCACCGCTGGTGTGGCAACTCGGTCTCACCGGCAACGACGTACTCGTGGCGGTGATCGACACCGGCGTCAACTACGACCATCCGGATCTGAAGAATCGAATGTGGAACGGCGGCCAGGAGTTCCCGAATCACGGCTTCGACTTCGCGGCAGAAGACAACGATCCACGCGATGAAGGAGAGGGTGGTATCGGACACGGCACAGCCTGTGCCGGCATCGTTGCGGGCGACGGCGCTTCCGGCACGCGTACGGGTGTCGCGCCCGGCGCACGCATCATGGCTCTTCGCGTCGGCGGCGAAGAGCGTAACTTTTGGCGCGCGCTTGAGTTTGCAATAGCACGCCGCGTTCACGTCATCAGCATGTCTATGACGTGGAAAGCGAACCGGAACCCGAACTATCCCGGCTGGCGAAGAGTCTGCGAATCAGTACTTGCAGCCCGCATCCTGCACGCAAACAGCAGCGGTAACCAGGGAACGTCATCCACATCAGGTCCGCTGAAAATACCATTCAACATCGGTGCTCCCGGTAACTGTCCGCCGCCCCGTCTCCATCCGCTTCAGAGTGCGCCGGTCGGCGCCGACCCTCACATTTCATCAGTCATCTCATGTGGATCGACTGACGACGCCGACCGGCTACTCGACAGCTCCGGTCGCAGTCCATGCACATGGGAGAGCGGGCTCTATACAGACTTCCCATTTGCGAACGGGACGAGGCCCGGACTCATCAAGCCCGACGTGTGCGCGCCCGGCTCATCGACGGACAGTTGCAACTGGCACTTCAAAGAAAGCGGCAAGCCTTACATTCCTTTCAGCGGCACGTCTTCCGCGACACCGCACGTTGCCGGCTGCATGGCGCTGCTAGCGGAGGCGTGCCTGGTGTCGGGTAATCCGATAGTCCCGGCACGCGTGCAGGAGGCTCTTGAAAACACGGCGGTCAGGATTCAGGGCCAGGCGCATGACAAGCAGAACAATTTCGGCGCGGGCCGCGTGGACGTCTTTCGCGCGTTCAACTACGGCAAGGACAAAGGCTGGTGGAACGCGCCCCAGAGTTAACGGACGAAATGAGCACGGAGGAGGAGAGTCGATCAATGTCTACTGAAGAAAAAACAACAGGAGTTACGGACGCGATCTCAGACGCAAAAGTTCACTTGCTCGACATCGGCAGCGGCGATGCGCACCGGTACGGCGACTGTCTGCTCTGCCAGTTTGGAGATGTGTCTGTGTTAATCGACGGCGGGCACCCCAGTGATGAAGAGCTTGTTATGGGCCAGCTCAGAACTCTGCTCGGTCAGCCCGCGACCGTGACGGTCTCGCTAATCATCATCACGCACCCGCATGATGATCACATCGGGTGTCTACCCGGCCTCGTGGCCCAGGGCAAGCTCAAGGCCAACTGGGCGCTAGTGTGCGATCCGCAGTATCGCTGGGGTAACGAAGGCGACACCGACAGCAACTTCGCTGATGTCGACCCGCGCGTCCGCGGCATCGTCGAGGCGGCACTCGAACACGACCGCACTGATTGGGACGACGACGAGATCGCAGGCTTCGTCGATAGCGCAGGCTCCCTCGAGACGCGATATCGAAGGATGCTGGAACAACTCCGCATCGACCAAACGCGCGTGGTCCTTCATGGGACAGATGCCCCCGCAGAGGCTGAGTTGCTCAAGGCTTTCGCCTCCGTAGGGCTCGAAGTCTTAGGACCTTCTCTGGAGCATCTCAAAGAGTGTTTCCGACTCTTGACGGGCGGGCAGACGGATGCGATTCGCTCGTTCGACTTCACGTCCGATTTAGACCTCAGCTCAGCCGCGAACGTCGCGAACGCCTACCGCAATCTCGTCATAGGCGTAACCGATGCTCCGTCGGGAAGTCGTGGCGCTATCAATCTCGAGAGCCTCGTCACCTGCTTCACCTACAACAAACAGCGGTTCATCTTCGCAGGCGATATGCAGTTTGCGGACCCGCAGGTCAGTAGCCAGATGCTCAGAGACGGCGTAACCGAGATGCGCCAGCGCATCCGGGCACGCGCGCCTTATGCCTTTGTGAAGTTGTCGCATCATGGCAGCTTCAACGGCTTCGACACGAAGACAATGCCTGATTACGGCAATAGCACACTTTTCGGCATCTCGTGCGGCGATGCTCCTGGCGACCATCCGAACCCGTCCGTGCTGGCATTGCTCGACAACAACCGCGACATTGTCGACTGGGTACGCAGCGACCGGAATGGTCTCGTTTCGATCACTTTCAATGCCGGTGGTCCAACTCTTAAATTGACCCGCGGTAAAAAAGACGACGCGACGCCGCCGAATCCACCGGACTCGGACGTGTTCACCGATTTCGCACCGCCTCCAACCGGAGCCGGCGCGCCGGTCTCCGTGGATGGCGGTTCCGATTTTACGTTCACAGCAAAAGTGCCGGCGAACGCGACTCGGCTCTCCGTCACGCTCGACCTTCAGCCAGGCAATGCGCAGTCAGCGACTGCGAGTCCCGTTGCTGTTTCTGCTACCGCGGACTTTGCTGAATCCATTGACGAAGTGCATGAGGCCGGTGATGTGCAGGACGAGTTGACGCCGAACTCCGCTGATGATGTTGAATCTGAGCCGGGCAGCGCGGAGTTTCTCACTATCGACGCCGACTGCAACGTTCCCTGGCGCGCTGCGAAAAGTCTACTCAAGTTGCGCGATCAGGTGAACACGAAAGCGCCGCGCCGCAACAAGGCGAGCGACGGCACTATCGGCGACACGGCACACTGCCAGCGAAATTCCGATCACAACCCGTGGGTTAAGGACGGTTCGATCGGAGTCGTCACTGCGATGGACATCACGAACGATCCCGCAAAAGGTTGTGACGCAAACACCATCGCCGAAGCGATCCGTGCCAGTCGTGACAGCCGCGTCAAATACATCATTTGGAACCGTCGCATCGCCAACTCTGCGGCTATCGGCAGCGCGGAAGCATGGCAGTGGAGACCGTACACCGGTGAAAATCCGCACACGCGCCACGTCCACATCTCCGTGAAGCCGGATAAGGCGAGCTATGATTCGACTGCCACATGGTCCATCTGATCCCCTGGATGAAGGAAAACTATGACTAAATCTTACTTCCCCCTATTGCTGCTCCTGCTGTTACTGCCTTTCGCGGCCCGTGCTCAGACATTGAAAGTAATTGAGCCAGCCGAGAATAAGCCCCTCGAAATCAAAGGGTCGATCGGCGACGACAACAGTTTCATTGGAAACATCGGCGTCATTTCGGAAGCAGCATCGGGAACCCCTCAGGTAAAACTCACCATGTATCCATATGTCTTAACGATGGCGAATGGTGAGACGATCCGCCCAACACTCGCACCATCCGAGCTGATGCTCACGCCAAACACGCCCGCGACTTTTCAGGTGAAGTTAACGGGCGTGAAGGTCCCCGGCGACTATACTGGCAAGATATCTCTTACTTTACCTGGTCAATCCGTATTCGTTGACGTGAAGGTATCGGCGAGTGTGCGGCCCGCGCTTACCCTGATGACCGAAAACGATCGGCTGCAAGCGAACCTCGTCAACTGCAGCACATGCCCCTTGGCCCGCTTGCTGCTTTCCCGCGCAGCCTTCCAAAACCAGATACAGCTCGGTTTCGAAAAACCCGTGGGAGCTCCGCTCGCCATCAGCGGCGTCAACGTCGCCGTTAGAGGAGACCAGAATAGATTCCAGTTGAATGACCAGCAGTTGAAAATCTCTCTCGACCAACTCAGCCAGTCACAATCGTCGAAGAAATATTTGACGTTTCCGGTGACTATCGCCAAAGACGAGCTTCCGGCAGATCACTACACCGGCAGCATTTACCTGACGGTTGACGGTCAAACCAACGCCCTGAAGGTGCCGGTAGATTTCAACGTGCGCATATCACCTTTATGGCCCCTCATCGTTTTGATAATCGGTATCCTGTTCGGAAGACTTGCCAAGTTTATGCAGGACAAAGGCAACGCTATCGCGGATGCATCGGAGTTGATCAACAGGTCGGAATTCCGGCTGCGCAGCGTTAACCCTGAAGACGCCGCAATCATCGAGCCGATGCTCGTGGACGCGCGTGAACTCATTAAACAGGATAAAGTTACAGACGCGGTTGCTGCCGCCAACGCCATCTCCGCGCGTTTATCTACACTGATTGAACTCAGGCGACTTCAACAGCGCCTCGACGGCCAACAGGGTCGGCCGGAAGTCGCAGCAATCCTGGCCGATATCAGGCAAGCGCGTACACACATCAGCCTTCAGCAGGATGACAACGCCAAAGCGCTGATCAAAAACATTAAGGACGCGCTGGTGACGTTGGAGAAGACTCCGGGTGTAATCGACACCGACACTGTCGATCTTAAAGCTGCGATCGATAGAGCTGATTCAGCGAGGACCAATATGGCCGTCGTCGGCACCGCGCCCGAGAGAGCAAGCAGTCGTCTAAGGAGCGCACTGGTCCTGATCTCCGGTCTTTCGAACGAGTTCCGAAGTGAAGCGACTCTCTTTCTCGTCCGGCCCCTCATATGGCTCGCGCTCTTGCTCGGCCTCATCGCACTTGGATTGAAGACCCTTTACGTAGACAACCCCATATTCGGCGCCAACGGTTTCGCGGATTTCCTCGCCGTCGTGTTTTGGGGACTGAGCACTGATGTCGCGAGCCGCACGCTCAGCGGTCTCCGTCTGACCAGTCCCAATCGTCCGGCGGGAGGTTAAGTGGCGGGGTCGACCATTGTCGCGACGAGATGTTCAAGCGCCTTCGCCGGATCGCCGCACCGGCCGGTGTGAACTGGGGAAGTTTGAATGACTGTGCTGCGGGGAGCGACGAGCCAGTGAAAACGTTGGCGTTGCGGTAACTGGCCGATCGATCCCGCTTCGTCGCCACCGCGACAGATAGTTGGAATTGCAGCCAGGTGTTTTCTCACCAGATCGAGATCGACATTTGGATCGAGAGCGAGCAGTCGCGACTCGTTCAACTTGATCCGTGCTTCTAAAAACGACAGTTCGGGACACGAGACGATCACGCCGGCATTGATAAACTCTTCACGGTCGACCTTTGGTACGACTCGGACCACCGCGTAGTCATACCTGAATTTATCGGGCACGAATCGCCTCCTCCACGAAGTGGCGAGGCTCGTCGAGACGCTTCGTCAGGTAATCGACGTAAGCTTGTTTCTTTTCCGCAATCGTACTAAAGGGAGAGTTGTCGTTCATCCAGTCGTCCGGGACGAGGTCGACGACTTCCTTTATTGCGTCTTTAGTGATCGATGCTGTCATTGCTTCGTCGACTGATTCGAGCGCACCGGCAAATGGAAGCAGGATGTGTTCCTTGATCAAACGGAACGGATCCTTGCTGCGTTGGTCCATATCTGTCCAGGCGTGATGAAAGTACAGGGCGGCGCCGTGATCGATTAACCAGAGCTTGCGATGCCACATTAGCATGTTTGCGTTTCGCGCGGTGCGATCGACGTTAGTGACGTAGGCGTCGAACCAGACGATGCGTGAAGCAAGGTCAGTGTCCGGTTTGTCGGCGACTGGGTCGAACATCACCGAACCCGGAAGGTAGTCGAGTCCGAGGTTCAGGCCGCCGCTTGCGCGGATGAGGTCTTGTATTTCCGGGTCGGGTTCCGTCTTAGCGATCTCGGGGTCGAGTGCAACCAGGACTAGCTCAGGGACAGGCAAACCCGCTGCCCGCGCAATCTCTCCGGCGATGAGTTCCGCAATGAGCGCCTTGGTCCCCTGGCCGGCGCCACGAAACTTGAGCACATACATCCCATCATCGTCCGCCTCAATAATCGCCGGCAGCGACCCACCCTCACGCAGCGGCGTTACATATCTTGCGGCATTCACAGTTCTCATTGTCGTGCATTGTAAGCTGCGGCGAAGATCTTAGAAATGATTCCGTCGTGAAGATCAAGGTCGATCCTGAATTTTACTCCCTCACATCGGGCGGCGAAGCCGAAACATTGGCCCAAGATTCTGGCGAAGCTCCCTGGGCTGGTTGGCTTCACGGTTTTTTGTTGGAGTCGAGTTCAGCCAGCACTTGTTCAATACTTTGATTATTCCAGAATTTAGTCATGTTCTCCCCGTTTG
Organism: Pyrinomonadaceae bacterium; assembly: GCA_035275005.1. GTDB lineage: Bacteria > Acidobacteriota > Blastocatellia > Pyrinomonadales > Pyrinomonadaceae > PSRF01. The sequence continues at coordinate 16,674 of DATENQ010000401.1, forward strand.
TCAGAGTACGCGTTTCCATTCGATCGATGTAGAGCATCCCGTTTAAGTGGTCTATCTCGTGCTGAAGAATACGCGCGTACCAACCCTTAGCCTTGATTGTTATCTCTTCGCCTCGTTCATTCAAACACTCAACGCGAACATTTAGCGCCCGATCCACGATCGCCTGATAGCCTGTTACGCTAAGACAGCCTTCGAAGAATTGTGCCGAAGATTTATCCAGCACCGTGAGCTTCGGATTGATGATCACGTGAAACGGAATCGCCGCTCTCTGAGTTTCCGCAAGTTCATCTTCGGAGAGACGAGTTAAATACTCCGCCCGGTCCTCGATTACTGCCAGTTGAAGAGACTTACCGATCTGCGGCGCGGCAAGCCCTACTCCCGGCGCCTCACGCATCGTATTTCGCATCAGGTCGATTAATAGCTGTATCGACGGACTGCTGATCTCTTCTTTAGTTAGTGGACGACTTTGCTTCCTCAAAACCGGATCGCCGGCCTGAACAATCTTTAACTTCATCCCTGTAGCTCCTCCATCGCAACTCCGCGATCCAAGCTGCGGTGTGGCGGTCACGAGACAAGTAGTATAATTCGACCAGCACATATGAAGACAATCGGCATTGTTGCACATAGCTTCGAAGGCGCTGCGCTTTGTTTCCTGACCGCGTGCAGGGAAGGGGCCGTTCACCTTGGACCACACATGCATCCAAACATCGTCATGAGTGCCTTGCCGATGGGGCTATGTATGCCGGGCTGGCAGGCAAATGATCACGCAGCCGTCGCGAAACATCTTTTCGAAGGTGTTCAGCAAGTCGCTAACGCCGGCGCTGATTTTTTTGTTTGCCCTGACAACACAGCTCATATAGCCCTCGAGCCGATCGCAGCCGACCTGCCGCTGCCAGGACTACACATCGCGGAAGTGGTTTGCCGCGAAATAACGACGCATGGATGGAAGCACGTCGGACTGCTCGGCACCCGTTGGACCATGACCGGTCCTGTCTACGAGGCGGCGTTGAAAAAGCGCGGTCTGGAGAAGCTAATTCCCGACGAGGCAACAAGGGAGAAACTGAACACCGCCATCTTCGACGAACTCTGCATGGGAATCTTCAACCCAGGCACGACCGATCTCTTTGTCGGCGCCATCGAGGATCTAAAGTCGAGGGGAGCGGAGTGCGTCATTCTTGGTTGCACGGAGATACCGCTGATCGTAACGGAAGAGAACTCGCCACTGCCGGCAGTTGACTCAACACGACTGCTTGCGAAATACGCGGTTCGTGAGGCAGTCAGCGAGCGACCGATAAGCGTGAAGTCAGGCTGGCTCGCAGTCTAACGAGCCGGATCTCCGATCTGACGCAGGATAGTCGGATCAGTGATCTTCCAATCCTCTGCCAGCAGAAACGCCTTACTGAGGATAAGCGACAAAGTGTTATCGCCTTCAAACGGCAGAAACACTTTATCTCTCGAACCTCCAAATGCCTGACTCGGGCCGGCTACGATACACAAATACTGATCGTTGGGCTCCATCAGGATGTTGCTGCTGCCGAGGTGAATCTTGTACGTTCGAACATCGCCACGAACGACGAGGAACTTATCGGTGAGCCGGCAACGATCCGCAATCTTCAACCGAGGAATGAGGTTCTCGAGTACTTGGTGCCGCGTTTTTGCCGTTTCTGATAAGTCACCGAACGAGTAGCTGGTCCAATAACCCTGGTAACGGAGGTCTGGTCCGCCGTCAAACCAAGTTGGATCATTGGCAACGCTCGCAACACCGACAAATAGATCCACGTCGCGCATGATCTCTGAAAAGACCAGCGGTGGCACCAGACTCAAATCAAGGGGTTCAGGATATCGATCTCCTGTGTCATTGGTGGCATAAAAGCGGACCTGGTCGGTTGATAGGTATAGAAACGAACCGGCTTCCGTGAAATCAGTCTCGCCAACGCCCTCAACCCAGAACTCCGCTTCGAGTTTCCATAAAGGCAATTCCCGGCTCGCGGGTTCGTATGTGTTGTCGAACCCCATTCGGAGCCGATTTTTCCAACCGCGTGTACCGCATAGTGCGTTGAACTGATGCTGTTTAATGATGTGAGCGGCGAAGCGGTTTGAATACACCTGAGTGGTGCGTTCGGCGTCGGTTAAGAGGTAGATTTCACGGTGTGCCTGCTTGAACGGCTGTTGCACCTGATGCTCGGCAAGTAGCTCTCGCCAACGCGTGATGCCCGGGCTCGTCTCATAAAGTGGGTGCCACAGCTCGACCTCAGCTCCTTCGTTCAGCCACTCTAACGTTTGCCCATCGACGCCGGCGATTCGATCTTCGAGCCACACGCCTGCTGCTACTCGATCGCCGTTAGTAAATTTCCAGATAAGCCGTCGCGCGAGCGTGCCGATCAGTGGGTGGTCCAGGTAACGTTCGCGCCATGTAGCGAGTGGCCATCGCTTCTGCTCCAGGTAGAGATTCTCGATCCGCGTGGCTTGAGCAGGGAGCATCTTGCGAATGTCTTTCACCGCTTGATTGAGTTCCTTGAGCTCTTCAGGGTGCTGTTCCTTTACAGCTTGCGGTACGGAAGATTGTCTTTTGCCATCCGGTTTCGTCCAGCGCAGTTCGACTGAGGTTGTGCCGGTGACGATCAGTTCCGCGGTGAATCCGGCCAGTTGCTCTTGACCACT